>NZ_JASOKQ010000008.1:0-112087 GCF_030216265.1 Corynebacterium sp. UMB0012 | reverse complement strand
AGCCTGCACACGCTGATGGTACTGCAACCGGGAGGTTGTGGGAGAGTAAGTCACCGCCGACACCAAACAACAAAACAAAACTCCATAATGAAACACAAAGGGAAGGAAACGGTAAGCAACCGTCTCCTTCCCTTTTTTGCGTTTTGCTAGCCTCAACAGCATGAACCAAGCGCAAATTTCTACCGTGGTGGATCAAGTAGAGCAGGGGATGTAGTGTGGGTCTTATGACGCTACGTGGGGTGACAAAGCTCGCGGCGACGTAATGGGTCAAGCCCGTTACCACTCAATCGATCGCATTTCGCCGGATGGGGAGTAAGTGGATAGTACCTAATTCGCCTGGACTTTTGGCAAATTATGACACTATACATTCTCTATCGGTCTTAGAGACTAAATCGCTGGGAAAACTCTGAATTCGATGGTCTTAAGAAGGTTGCGAAGAGCGTCGCGGTCGACGGAACATGCGCGTATGCTTAGGCGTATTCGCATACTGAGGAACTGCACGCGCTATACTGGCTCAACGTGGGGATCACCCCTGCGCCAGGATCGTTGATTTCAAGAAAGGGAAAGAGATGGGGAACCAACGAAATAGAGCACGAATTTACCTTTTATTCGCTGCGGTTTGTACTCTATTGTTTCTTATGTCGGTAATTATCGTAGGCAACGTCGCACTGAATTGGATTTTCGGCATCGCTGCCTTATCGGGGTATTTCATGAGTGTGCTTCAAATGATGGTCGAAGCTAGGAGTGAATAGCTGTCCGGGTCAGAACTTTGGTAGTGCCTTCTACAATTTGATGCGAAGTGCACTCGAATTGATCATTGGCTATCCGGCCTAGGTTATTGATTCTCTACTAGGTGGTGCGTGTAAAGAGGTAGATCGGACTCGAATTGCCGAGGCTTTCCGCTAATAGGGTCGGTGAATTCGATATGGGTCGCTGTGAGATGCATAGGAATACGCATGTCCTCTGCTTCTTCGGGAAAGATTTTTGGATAGACGGGATCACCCAGGATGGGTACGCCGGCCTGCCACATATGGAGACGCAATTGATGGGTCTTTCCCGTTGTTGGTTTTAGCGTGTACTTGCCCAATCGCGGCAGGTCGCCGTGGATTTTTTCATAAGGGGTGTTGTCTATTCGCTCGACTGAAGCGAGCGTGGTGAATGCGTTAGGGCGACCGTCGCCGATTCGGCCCTGGATTTCGCCTGGGGTTTTGGTGAGGTGGGAGGCCCACTGCAGGGGCGTCGGAAAGCGGCGATATTCGGCGATCGCCTGATAGGTCTTCTGTACCTTCTTTTCCGCAAAGAGGGTCTGGTAGGCGCCGCGGACATCGCGGTGTTTGGTGAATAGCAAAATTCCGGAGGTAAGTCTGTCTAGGCGGTGCGCCGGTGCGAGCTCGGCGTTTCCTGTCATTCGTCGGAGCTGGACTGTAGCTGTCTGTACGATGTGGCGTGCGCGTGGCATGGTTGCCATAAACGGCGGCTTATCGGCGACGAGGATATGTTCATCCTCGAAGAGAATGGGGACGTCGTAAGGCACCGGTGTTTCGGGTGCCGGAATGCGGTAGAAAAAGACGTCCTCGTCGTTGCCTAATATTGAGTCCGGCCGAAGCTTGGTCTGATTGCGTAGGACAACCTCGCCAGAGTCGAAGCGCGCCTGGAGCGCCGAGGCGTCGTCGTCGGGGTGTCGATGGCGTTGTGCCGAAATTACTGTACTAAGAAAATCCCAGGCCGTTATGCCTGCCTCGGGAGTGCGCACGCGGGTTGGATTCAGACCGTCTTTAATCGGCAAAGGCGTGAAACCTTTTCGGCGATGTATTAATGTTTTGTCCATGGATTTTAACTCTCTCATTGAACCGGTTGTTGCCTTTTTCTCTGAAGGTATTGGTGCCGTAATTCGCACCGTCCTGGAGTTTGTGTACACCGTTATGTTCCCGTCGAATTCCGAGGCTGCAACCGTCAACCCTCAAGCCTAATCCGTACTACAATTAAGGTATAACCACCGAAAGGACACATCATGGCTAAGGAAGACATTGTAGTCGTTGCCGTTGACGGTTCGGATGCATCGAAGAATGCAGTACGTTGGGCCGCAAATACGGCTATGAAGCGCGAGATTCCACTGCGGATCGCATCTAGCTACACCATGCCACAGTTCCTGTACGCAGAGGGCATGGTTCCGCCAAAGGAGCTTTTCGACGACTTGCAGGCCGAGACCCTCGAGAAGATCGAGGAAGCTCGCGCCATCGCTCATGAGGTGGCCCCGGAGTTGAAGATTGGTCATACTGTGGCCGAGGGTTCCCCCATCGACATGCTGCTAGAAATGTCGCACGATGTCACCATGATTGTCATGGGCTCCCGCGGCATGGGTGGCCTGTCCGGCATGGTGATGGGTTCCGTTTCTGCTTCGGTTGTATCCCACGCCTCTTGCCCAGTGGTCGTCGTTCGCGAAGATAATCATGTTACGGATTCCACCAAGTACGGCCCTGTCGTCGTTGGTGTGGATGGTTCCGAGGTATCGCAGAAGGCCACGGCTTACGCCTTCCGCGAGGCACAGGCCCGCGGTGCTGCTTTGATTGCCGTGCATACTTGGATGGATATGCAGGTGCAGGCTTCCTTGGCGGGTCTGTCGGCCGCCCAGTCCGAGTGGGCTGATATTGAAAAGGAGCAGAGCGAGCTTCTGACCGAGAATCTGAAGGAGCCGCGCGAGGAGTACCCAGAGGTTGAGGTAAAGAAGCTCATTACCCGTGACCGTCCGGTGAGTGCTTTGACCGAGGCTGCAGAAGGCGCGCAGCTATTGGTTGTTGGTTCGCACGGCCGCGGCGGCTTTAAAGGCATGCTCTTGGGCTCGACCTCTCGCGCACTGTTGCAGTCCGCACCGTGCCCGATGATGGTTGTCCGTCCGGATGAGGAAAGCTAGAGACTGCTATTCATAGAGCGCTTCGCCCACAAGGGCGGAGCGCTCTTGTTGTGCGGAGCTTCCTTAGGTAGTGTGCGCTCGTGTACGCTAAGGTATACCCGCTAATTTAGGAGGAATTTATGAACTTGGGTCTGGGGCTTATCAGCTCGATTGTCATTGGTATCATTGCCGGCTGGCTGGCAGAGAAGATTATGAAGCGCGACCACGGCCTGCTGACCAACCTTATTGTTGGTGTGCTGGGTGGCATCATCGGTGGCATGATTATCCACTTCCTGAACATTGAGGAAGGTGGATGGATCTTCTCCTTGATTGCCGCTACGGGTGGTGCTTGTATCCTGTTGTGGATCGTGGGGCTCATCAAGAAGTAGCCCAAATTTAATTCGCGTACAAACCGGTTTGTCTATAAAGTATAGATGAACCGGCTTTGTCGTTTTAGAGAGGAACCCATGGCAGAGAAGAAGTCGCGCCGTAATCGGCCCAGCCCGCGCAGCCGGCTGCTGGAATCGGCGACCAAGCTTTTTACCACCGAAGGCATTCGTGTCATCGGAATCGACCGCATCCTGCGCGAGGCGGATGTGGCTAAAGCTTCTTTGTACTCTTTATTTGGTTCCAAAGATGCGCTCGTTATCGCTTATGTAGAAGCTTTGGATGAGAAGTTTCGCCAAGATTGGGAACAGCGTACCGCGGAGATGACGGATCCGGATCAAAAGATCCTTGCCTTTTTTGATAAGGCGATCGAGGAAGAACCCACGCAGGAATTCCGCGGATCCCACTTCTTAAATGCGGCCGGAGAGTATCCGCGCCCCGAAACCGAGGCGGAACACGGTATCGTGGCTGCCTGCGTTGAACACCGTAATTGGGTGCATTCCACTCTGACGGCCTTGCTAACAGAGCGCAACGGTTACCCATCGTCCTCGCAGGCGAGCCAGCTGTTGATTTTCTTGGACGGCGGCCGTGCGGGTGCTCGGCTCACCAAGGAGATTGGGCCGCTGCAGACGGCTCGCGACCTGGCTACTCAGATGCTTTCCGCTCCCCCTGCTGATTATTCGATTTAAGGTATTTTCGCGCCTCCATACGTAGCTGGCTAACCCGCTTCTTCTCCTCCTTGGAGAGGGTGGGTTCTTTTTCGCGCTTGCGCCAGCGGCGAATGCTTTCGCGGCGCATAGCGTGGACATCCTCAGTAAGCGGGTAGTCGCGGTGCAAAATGATCTCAAAGATAGCGGTTTGGATCAGCATGAAGAGATAGGCGCAGCCCCAGTAAAGAATGATTGCTACTGGGATAGGTCCGGTTTGGGCTAGGTGCCACAGGAAGAAAGGGATTACCAACAGCAAAAAGCCCATGAGTATGAAGACGCGGCGGTTAACCTTCTTATCAAACTGAGTGGTGCGGAAGCTTCGCACGAGGGAAATCACCGAGTTTGCCATGGTAAAGGCGATGGCAGCAATGAGGATGGGGTTGATGAGATCGCCGTGTTCGCGGGCGAAATCCGTCAGCGGAGCGCCGTAGAAGGTGGTTTCGCGGAAGGCCGAAACATCGGAGGCATTGAGCATGCCCACGGTGGTGGAGCCGCGCTCAATATTCGACATGCGCAGGAGCACTTGATAGAGGCCGATGAAGGCCGGAATCATGACGAGCGGGGGAACACAACCAGCTGCGGGGTTGTAGTTATAACTCTTCATGAGGTTCTTTTCCTCTTGCATGAGCTCCGCCATTTCCTCGGTGGTGGTGGCGTTATTCATCTGCTTTTTGATGCGGTTATTCTCCGGGCGGATGAGTGCGCCGATGCGGGCGGAGCGTACGGAAATCCAGTTCAGGGGAACAACGACGCCGCGCACGGTGATAACCAGCAGGATGATGGAAATCAGCCAGGCGGTAGATTCACCGACGAAGCTGCTGATGAGCCAGTGCCAGAATTTCATGATTCCAGAAACCGGGTACATGAAGACTTCGTACATGCTCAACCTTTCATGGGCAGTATGGTTTAAGGCATGACTAAAGTTCTTGGGGAACTCATGCTAACCATTGGCGTGGTTCTTTTACTCTTTGCATTCTATGAAGCCTATTGGACAAATGTAGAATCCGGTCAGCTGCAGGAGGAAGCGAGCGCTCACCTCGAAGAGCAATGGCGCAATCCGCGGCAGAAGCTGGAGCCGGAGTTGGGTGAGGCTTTCGCGCAGCTCTACATACCCACGTTCGGTTCCGACTACCGCTTCGCCATTATTGAGGGCACCAATGAAGATGACCTGCTGCGCGGCCCGGGCCGCTACGTGGATTCCCAGATGCCGGGAGAGATGGGCAACTTTGCGGTTGCGGGCCACCGCGTGGGCAAGGGGGCTCCCTTTAATGACTTGGGCAAGCTAGAGACCTGCGATGACATCGTGGTGGAGACGCAGAAGGAGCGAATTACCTATCGCGTATTGCCCATCGATGGCGAGCAGGCGGACTGTTTCAATGGAATTCCGCTGGAGTATTCCCATGTGGCTGGGCGGCATATTACGACGCCTGGCGACGTCTCGGTGACCAACCCCGTGCCAGAGTCGGACGCCGATCCGAGCCGCGAGATCTTGACCTTGACCACGTGTCACCCGCAGTTTTCCAACGCGGAGCGCATGATTGTGCACGCTATGGAAGTAGAAAAAGAGGAGAAATAATGTATCGCGCTTTGTGGAATCTCTTGCCGGGGCCGACGCCGGTGAAGGCCATCTTGGCCATTGCTATTGCGGTGGGAGTCTTCTTCCTACTTATGGAGGTTGTATTCCCGTGGCTGTCGCCGATGATGCCGTATAACGACGTCGCGGTCTAAAGACCCAAGTTGGCGATCGCTTCGTGGGCGATTTGCTCTGACTTAACGGTTTGTTGCTGGTTGCTCCACACCAGCACCGCGTGCGTGTCCTTTTGCACCGCGTACACGGCGTGCTCATTGACTACGCCCCGGCCACCTTCCCAGCCGTCGAAGGAGGCGGGTTCGGTGGCGTCGATAGGCGCGGCCCAATCCACTGCGGCGCGGGCGTCCTCGACCGTGGGCATATCGCGCACGATGACGGTGGCCTGTGGCTCGTCCTGGTAGGACCAAAAGACGCAGGCCGGGGTGGGAAAGCGCGTGTCGATGCCCTGCTTGGTCAGGCGCTGGCCGTTGGTTTCTTCGAGCCAGCCGGGGCCGATGTAGGGGCAATCGCTCCAGTCATTGACTTCCGCGGTTTGGGCGACGTTAACCTCCGGTTTCTCCGAAGCCTCCGGAGTCACCGTGGTGGTGGGTGCAGGGGTGGGCGCGGATGAATCGCAGCCGGCGATCCCAAAAGTGGCTAGGGCGAGTAGGGGAAGTAGGCTTTTGCGCATGAGCTCCACAATAGACCGGGATACCGACGCGCTGCGCACCGGCATCCATATCCTGACCGCTGGCCTGCTGGTGGTGGGCATTTTTACCTCCGCGCGGATGCCGCTTTCGCAAGCGATCATCAACCTGTTGCTTTTGGTGGGCTTTGCGGCCGTGTATTTCGCTGGCTCGGTATACGGGGAATATTGGGCAAGGCCGGTGCGCTACCTGTGGCTGTGCATCCTCTCGGTGCTGTGGGTGGCGGATCTGTTCGTGGCCCCAGCGGCAATCTATTTGGTTTTCGCGATGTTCTTTTTGTACCTCACGGTGCTGGACATGGCGGCGGGCATCGCGTGCGTCATCGTTGCCTCGATCATCACCGTGGTGGTGCAGATTCCGCAGGGTCTGACCTTCGGCGGCGTCATGGGGCCGGCGGTCTCGGCGCTGGTGACGATAGCGATCACCTACGCCTTCCGGACGCTGTCGCGGATGAATAAAGAGTTGATTGAAACCCGTTCGCAGCTGGCAGCCACGGAGCGCGATGCCGGCATGGTGGCCGAACGTCAGCGCATTGCGCACGAGATTCATGACACCCTTGCCCAGGGACTATCTTCCATTCAAATGCTCCTGCATTCGGCGGACCGGGATCTGGATAAGCAGGACGCGGACAAGGCGCGAGAGCGCATCGAGCTGGCCCGCAGGACGGCCGCGGATAATTTGCACGAGGCGCGCGCCATGATTGCTGCCCTGCAGCCGCCGACGCTCAATGAGGCATCCCTTGAGGCCGCGTTGACCCGTATGGCGGAAAATTTCGGCGCTACCGGAGATATTCACGTCGAGGTGGAATCCGAAGGAGAGGTACAGCAGCTGCCCATGAAGGTAGAGGCGGCGCTGCTGCGGATTGCGCAGGGCGCTGTGGGGAACGTCGTCAAGCATGCAGAGGCAAGCCGTGCCCGGATCACGGTGACCTATGAGGGTGACGAGGTGCGCCTGGATGTGGTGGATAACGGCAAGGGCTTTGATCCGGCCGCGGTGGAAAGCACCCCGGCTGGGCTCGGGCATATTGGGCTGGCCGCAATTAGGCGCCGCGCCCAGGAGCTAGGTGGGGAGGTCATTATTGAATCCGCGCCGGGGGAGGGCACTGCCGTGTCAGTTAGTATGCCCTTAGGCAACCGGGTAGATTAAACTTTTGGTTGACAATGACATCGATAGGAGGAATGTCGTGATTCGGGTCCTATTGGCAGATGACCACGAAATCGTCCGCCTGGGTCTGCGCTCCGTGCTTGAGGGCGCAGAGGATATCGACGTCGTAGGGGAGGTCGCTACGGCCGAAGCTGCGGTGTCGGCAGCGCAGGCGGGCGGCATCGATGTCATTTTGATGGACCTGCGCTTCGGCGCGGGTGTGGAAGGGACCCGTGTTATGGGCGGAGCGGAGGCAACCGCGCAGATTCGCTCCGCGATGGCCACCCCGCCCAAGGTCCTCGTGGTTACCAACTATGACACTGATGCGGATATCCTCGGCGCTATCGAAGCCGGTGCCGTGGGCTATTTGCTCAAGGATGCACCACCGCACGAGCTGCTGTCCGCAGTGCGCTCGACTGCGGAGGGTGATTCGGCGCTATCTCCCATCGTGGCCGATAGGCTGATGACTCGCGTGCGTACGCCACGCACCTCGCTCACGCCGCGTGAGCTCGAGGTCTTGCAGCTGGTAGCAGCGGGGGCGTCGAACCGGCAGATTGGCCAGGACCTCATGCTGTCTGAGGCCACGGTAAAGTCCCACCTTGTGCACATTTATGACAAGTTGGGCGTGCGCTCGCGCACCTCTGCTGTGGCGGCAGCGCGCGAGCAAGGCGTGCTTTAATTAGCGGCGTTATGCGCCTCGATAACGTCCTGGGGGATCTTTCCGCGGTGCGCCACTGGCAGGCTTTGGGTGCGGGCCCATTCGCGGATGTGGCTGGGGCTTGCCCGCTGCGCATCGAGCGCGGGGGCTATGCGGGCGGCGTCCACGTAGGGGGCGAGCAGATTATGGAAATGCCGCGCGTTATCCGTGGAGAGATCGATAAGGTAATTTTGACCGTTTACGCTGAAGCGAACGACTTCTAGCTGGTCTTCAGGGAATAGGGTGTGGTCCAAATCGTCGTAAAATTGGGTCACTTCACGGCGGGACGTATTTCCTCCAATTTTAAAAATTGCACCAAGTACAGGGAGCATAAACGGTGTTAAAGGGGTAGGGCGGTGAGAAGATTATCAGCAACTTTTTCTGGCCGAAAATACTTTTCCCGAAAAATCCCGGATCTTTATAGAAAATAATAAACGCCACCACCGAATAGGAGGCGGTGGCGGCGTGTATCTCTTTTACTGGGCCAGGCGCTGCTGGATTTCCGCAGTAATGGAGTCAATTTCCGAGCTAATGGTCTTGTGAGCGCGGCGACGCTGCTGTTCGGTCATGAACTCGGCATTATCGATGGCGGAGTCTACTTCTTGCAGACGGTCACGCACATCGCGTTTGAAGCCGGCCGGAACGTCCGTGTTATCGAGGGAGTTGCGGATGCCGGCGGTGCGGGCCTTGAGCGGCGCACCGTAGCCGGAGAAGGAAGCCATCTGATCCGAGCTCACGCCCGCCTTAGCGGCCTTGCGCTTTTCGCCCTCGGTCTTCAGGCCCACGTAACCGCGGTAGAGGAGCGGCAGCAGCAGGGGTGCGGCGGTGCGCAGTGCACCGGCATAGCGCTTGATGTTATCGGAGTTAAAGCGGCCGGCCTTGAGCTTGGCTAGCTCGTTCTTGGCCATCTTCTCCTCGTGCTTGCGGCGCTTCTTAAGGCCCTTTTCCTCCGACTTAATGAGGTGCTTTTCCTGCTTGGCCAGGAGCTTTTGCTGGCGGCGGCGGTCCTTAGACTGGGCCTTTACCTCTGCCTTGGCGCGGGTTTTGGCGGCCTTTGCCTGTGCGCGTGCTTCTTGGCGGGCCTTTTTAACTTTCTTCAGAATGCTCATTAAATTTCCCTCACGTTTGATCGAGTGTGGATTCAACTTTACCTTGCCGTTCTATTAAGCTCACCCGGTGTGGAGGATGTGGTTGTTGCTTCGGATCTTGTGGGGTGCCGCTACCGCTTAGTGCAGCGGCGCGCGCACCCCGAGATGCCGCGTACCCATGCCTCGATTGCCCGGGCGGAACGCCACGCGGCCGCAGCGGAGGCCGTCATGCAGATGTTTCCCCGCAAGGGCTCTGGCAGGTTTCGCCGCATAGATCTGGAAGGTGATGAGTGGGAGCGCTCCATGCGCACCCTTGAGGCCTTAGCTTCCGGGTATACGCACATCACCAACGCGGTCTTCGCCACCGCGGAGTGGATGGTGCGAGTAGATTTGCTGCTGCGCGAGGGTGATAAGTACACCCCAATTATCGTGTCCAATCACCGTGTGGCCCGTAAGAATGACACCAAGACGACGCCGGCGGTACCCACCCATCGCTTGGGCCTGAGTGAGCCGCTTGAGGCGCCGTATAAGCTGCGCCATCATGCGGTAGATGGCTACCGCTTAGCGTTTGCTGCCCGTGCTTTGCAGGATCTCGGGCTCGATTCCGGCCGGGGCGGGGCCATCGGGCAGGACCGCACCCGGGCATTTTTTACGGAAACAGCGAAGTTTGATCTGGAACGCGCCTGGAATCAGCCGCTTCCTACCGCGCCGGTGCGGGTTAAGGAGTGCGCGAGCTGCCGCTTTTGGTCCTTGTGCGAGCAGGAGCTGGTGGCAGCGGATGATATTTCGCTTTTCCTGTCCGGCGATCGTGCTAAGCCTTACCGCGAGCGCGGGATTACTACCGTGCAGGCGCTTATTGACGCCGACCTGGGCGAACCCTCCCGCCTTGCTTCTGCCTGGCGCGCCGGGGAGGTGTTGCTGCGCCGCGGCGACGTGCACGTTCCGCGTGCGGACGTGGAGGTAGACGTGGACATGGAAGCTTACCTGGACCAGGGCGCGTACCTATGGGGAGCCTGGCACGACGGCAACTATGTCCCATTTGTTACGTGGGATCCGTTGGGCGGGCGCGCCGAGGCAGAGAACTTTGCGGCGTTCTGGCGCTGGTTGATGGATGTGCGTGCTAAGGCACATGCGGAGGGCAAAACATTTGCTGCATATTGCTACTCGTCCCACGGTGAGAACCATTGGATGCGCATGTCCGCGCAGCGTTTCCGCGAGGTGGA
Organism: Corynebacterium sp. UMB0012; assembly: GCF_030216265.1. NCBI lineage: Bacteria > Bacillati > Actinomycetota > Actinomycetes > Mycobacteriales > Corynebacteriaceae > Corynebacterium > Corynebacterium sp. UMB0012. The sequence continues at coordinate 101,672 of NZ_JASOKQ010000008.1, read as the reverse complement.
TGAGCGGGAAGTAGAAGAGTTTATCTCCTCACCGGAGTGGGTGGATATGTTCGCCCACGTCAAAAGATCCTTCGCCGGTCCCTTCGGCCTAGGCCTAAAGGTAGTCGCCCCAGAAGCGGGTTTTACCTGGCCAGAAGAAGACTTCGACGGCGAAGAATCCGTGAACGCGCGCCGCGAGGCGCTAGCTGGTGACCTCGTGGCGCGGCAGCGCTTGCTGGACTATAACTCCGGCGACGTCCAGGCCACCCGCGCGGTCCGCGAGTGGATGGATGCCGGCGCGCCGGGTACTACAGCGCTGTAAATAGGGCGTAGATGACCGCGAGGATCGCTATGCCCGCATAGACCTGGTTCCATTCTGGCCCGGGCTTCGGATCCGGACCCTCCGCCTTCTTCATCAAGACCTGCTTCTGGGCCTTGACTGCCCGGGAGATGAGCACGGGGTAGACTGCCAGGGACAGGATGCACAGGAGGGAGGCCACCACCTTAAGCAGGGAAATATCGGTGCCGATCCAGATGAGCAGCCCGCCGTTGACAAAGGTGGCGCGCAGGAGGCCGAGTTTGTCCAGTTGCTGCAAGCCCGCCCGGACGGCAGCGGGGCCGCCGCCCATGGTGCTGGGCAAGAGGTAGCTCATCACGCCGATGAGCAGTTGACCGGCAAACCCCACTAGCAAGGCGAGGGTGGGCAGCGCCGGCTCGGGCATAAAGAAATGCTGCACCGTGTAATACACCAAAGACAGCACCAGCCATAGCGAGGCCATGAGCACGGAGACCGAGGCAAAGGTGATGCGATCGCGCGGGTCCTTAGCCACCGTCAGCACATTAGCGAGCCACTGCTGCAAGCTCAGCGCCCAACCGCAGCAGTAGGCGATAAGTCCCAATTCGGGGAAGCCGAGGAAAGCGCCCCCGATGGTGGCAACCACACCGACTGCGAGCAGTGCAAAGGAGGAGTGCATGTGGCGATTAATACCTTGGGTCCGCCAGATGGAGGGGAAAAGGATGGTGAGAGAACCGGCCGCGGCCAAGCCGATGAATCCGCCGATATTGGCGGCGATATGGGCGAGTAGCAGCGTGGGATGGCCGGGATAGACGGCCAGCAGCCCGCCAAAGATGGCACCCACCGGCAGGCACAGGGCGGAAAGTACATAGGCGCCCACTACGGGGCGGAAGCGCTTATCTTTGGCACCGCGCCATTGCTGGAAGAGCGATACCGCATGCCAGAGCATTATCAGTGCAATGAGCGTGGCGCCCACCTGGGTGACAATCCAGTGTTGGGACCAGAACTCCATGAGGATTTGGCCGATTAACACGAGGATGATTCCGGCATTGAGGCCGTAGATGCGGGCTAATTGGGTAGGGCGGGCAGACTCGGGGAGGCGCTGTTGGGTGAATTTCTCCGTGAGGTGCTGGGACCACACGATGATGCTATTGCTTACCAGTCCGAGGGTGAAGAGGTGGATGAGTACCCACCGGTAGTTCGGGACCAAGGTATGCGTTGCACCCACGAGGATGAAAACCATCATCCATAGGGAGACGGGACGGGAGGCCTTGCGGTGCCATGTCCGCGCCGACCACTTATTCTCAGGCATAAAACCGATTTTAGCCGGATTTAATCTTGGTCCAAGTCAGCGCAGTAAGGGCGAGGGCTACGGCGGTGAAGAAAGCAATGAAGAGGGGCCACGATAGGGCGTCGAAAAGCAGGCCGGCACATGCGCCCACCACAGAAGAGCCAAAGTAATAGCAGAACACATACATCGAGGAAGCCTCCGCGCGGTCGTGGGTGGCAATCTGGCCCACCCACCCGGAGGCGGTGGAGTGTACGGCGAAAAAGCCCACGGTAAAGGCGATCATTCCGAGAAGCGTCAGCGGAAGGTTACCGGCACAGAAGGCGATGCCCACAGTAAAAAGTGCAGCCGAGCCGCACAGGGTCTTCCCGTGGCCGATCCGCGCCACTAGCGCTCCAGCCCGAGCCGAGGACCAAGTGCCAGAAAGGTAGAACAGGAAGGCCAAGCCGGCTAGCGAAGGGGTCAGCCCAAAATCATCGATAAGCCGGAAGGTTAAGAAGTTATACATGGAGACGAACGTGCCCATGGACAGGAATGCGGTGAGAAAGAGCAAGGCCAAATCCCGGTTGGCCCAATGGCTCAAAAGTGCCCTGCTTTCGGTCTTGAGATGGATGGATTTAGGCCGGAAATTGCATTGGGTAGGAAGCAGCAGCCACGATGTAATGGCAAAGGCGAGTGAGACCAGCGCCGAGCCGAAGAGCGCCCAGCGCCACGTGGAAATCTCCACCAGTCCGGTGGGAATGAGGCGGCCGGTAAGGCCACCGACGGAGGTGCCTGCAATGTATAGGCCCATAGCCCGCGGCAGGGCTTTGCCATCGAGCTCTTCAGAAAGCCATGCCATTGCCGTGGCGGGGGCGCCGGACAGCAGCGCACCCTGCAGGCCGCGTACCACGATGAGCTGCCACCCCTCCTGGGCGAGGGGAACAATGAGCCCCACCCCGGTCGCGGAAACGGCCGAAATAAGCAGGATGCGTCCGCGGCCGAAACGCTCGGAGAGGATGGATGCGGGCACCACACATAGGGCCAGCGCGCCCGTGGCGGCCGATACGGTCATGGCCGCCTCGGTGGAAGAAAGGCCCATGTTGTCTACCAGCGTGGGAAGAATGGCTTGGGTGGAATACAGGCTGGAGAAAATAGCCAAGCCCACCAGGAGCATGGCTACCGTTGCGCGCCGCGTTCGAGTCATGTTATTTAGCCTGCCCGGCCATGCAGTATGTGTAAAATGTGGAAAATTACACTAAACGATGCGGAGTATGCATGAATGTGGAGGATGTTCGCGGCTTCCTCGCCGTGGTGGATCATGGTCGCGTGGGTGCTGCGGCCGATGAACTGGGGATCTCCCAATCCGCGCTGACCCGCCGCGTACAGCGCGTAGAAGCTAGTCTTGGCGCCCGCCTTTTCGAGCGCACTGGGCGCACCCTACACGTGAATTCGCGTGGGAGGGCTTTCGCTGCGGCTGGGCGAGAAATGCTCCGCGCCTACCAGGTAGGGCGGGACGATGTTGCCCGCCTCATGGATCCAGAACGCGGCACCGTGCGTCTAGATTTCATGCACTCGCTGGGAACCTGGTTGGTTCCGGACCTGCTCAAGAGCTATCGCGCGCAGCACCCGCACGTGGATATTCGCCTGCATCAAGGCGCGGCGCAGGAGCTGGTGAGCAGGGTGGAAAACGGCGAATCTGACCTTGCTCTCGTGGGCCCGCGGCCTGATGCAGCCCTGGGCTGGCACCAAATTAAGGTGCAGCGACTAGGCCTTGCGGTGCCGGAGGGTCACTGGGCAGCGAACCGTCGGGAGGTGGAACTAGCGGAATTCGCTGCAGAACCGTTCATCGGCATGCTCCCAGGCTATGGCACGCGCATGCTTCTCGATGCCCTCGCGGACGACGCTGGCTTTAGCCCCCACCTCGTCTTCGAGTCGATGGAACTTACTACCGTTGCGGGGCTGGTAGCGGCAGGACTCGGGGTGGCGCTTTTGCCGCTGGATGATCCTTATCTACAGGTGGGGAGCTTGATTCCCCTCACGCCGCCAGCGTACCGCGAGCTCGGTTTAGTGTGGCGCGCCGGGGACGACGCACCCCCAGTGCAGCAATTCCGGGAGTTTATCCGGGCATAGAAAAAGCCGCCCCGAAGGGGCGGCCGAAGTAACTAAAAGGAGTTACTTGGTGGCTGCAGCGAAGCGCTCAGCAACGTCATCCCAGTTGAAGACGTTCCATACGGCCTTAACGTAGTCAGCCTTAACGTTCTTGTACTGCAGGTAGAAAGCGTGCTCCCACATATCCAGCATCAGCAGCGGGGTGAAGTTGATGGAGGTATTACCCTGCTGGTCGGTCAGCTGCTCGATGATGAGGCGGCCAGCAATGTGGTCGTAGCCCAGAACGGCCCAGCCGGAGCCCTGCAGGGAGGTAGCAGCGGCGGAGAAGTGAGCCTTGAACTTCTCAAAGGAGCCGAAGTCGCGGTTGATAGCCTCTGCCAGCTCGCCGGTTGGCTCGCCGCCACCGTTCGGGGACAGGTTCTTCCAGAAGATGGAGTGGTTGGTGTGGCCACCCAGGTTAAACGCCAAGTTCTTGGAGAGGGCACGGATGCGATCCGGGTTAGCCTCGCCGTTGCGCTCTTCCTCGAGTGCCTCGAGTGCGGCGTTAGCGCCAGCAACGTAGGTTGCGTGGTGCTTATCGTGGTGGAGCTCCATGATCTCTGCGGAGATGTGTGGCTCCAGTGCGTCGAATGCGTATGGGAGGTCAGGAAGTTCGTAAACAGCCATTTGTTAAATCCTTTCTTCGGGTACGTGTCCCGATGATAGGCACGGTTGAAAGATTTCGCCATGATTAATTCGAATTGTGGAACTAGCGAGAATATTAACTGGCCGCGGAATAGCTTTTCGCAGTACAACGTTGGGAAGAAGGAATAAGGAAGGAGCTATACCTCATGTGGATGTTTAAGCCGGAGCCCAAACTCGTTGCTGCAGACGAGGCTCTGCCGGGACGAACGGAGCCGATTGTGGACCCCGCCCCGCACGCCGTTCTAGGAACACCGATTACCGGGCCGTGGAAGGACGGGCAGCGCTCCATTCTTATTGCATTGGGATGTTTCTGGGGTGCGGAGAAGATGTTTTGGGAGACCGAAGGCGTGGAATCCACCTCGGTGGGCTATGCGGGCGGTACCACCCCGAATCCCACGTACTATGAGGTGTGCCGTGGGCTAACCAACCATGCCGAAGCGGTGGAGGTGGTCTATGACCCGCAGCGCATCAGCCTGCGCGATCTTGTCGTACAGGCCTTAGAAGCGCACGATCCCACGCAGGGTTTCCGCCAGGGCAATGATGTAGGAACGCAATACCGCTCTGCTTTCTACCCACGCAAGGAGGAAGAGCGCGCAGAAATCCAGGGCATCGTGGATTCCTATGCAGAAAAACTCAAGGAATTCGGATTTGGGGATACCACCACGGAGGTCAAACTCCTCTCCGAAACTGATTCTGGGGAGTACTACCTGGCTGAGGATGAGCATCAGCAGTACCTATATAAGGTGCCTAATGGGTACTGCCCGCACCACAGTACTGGGGTGAAATGCGACTAAGCGTCGCGCCGGATAAAGCGGGCAATCTTCTTGGCCAACTTCGGCGTGAGCGATTGGCGGGATTGGGAACCTAAGACCTCATCCCAATACCAGAGCATTTCCTCAAAATAGTTGTGTCCGTGCCCGCCAGGGACGTTGAGGGAATTGATCTGGTCCAAGCCAATTTGCCACCAGGTAATGAACGGAACCCAATGCAGCTGCCGGAAGGTATCCGCGTGCAGCGCTTCCGGCTGCGGTTCATGAATCCAGGTGGGCCTGCGCACGAGAAGGTTGAGATCCCACCACACGATGGCGTCGGAAGCGTGCTGGGCAATGAGCATGCGGGGGCGGCGCCAGGTATGGGCGTAGTCATTGCCAAAGGCGTCGTGCAGCGTATGGTCAGGGGCCGCCGCGTAGCGCACATGCTTGCCGCCATCGATAACGGGCAGGCGTTCTAGGGAACCAATATCCCGGCGCAGGCGCTGGGTAAAGTGCGTCATGCGCGGAGGCCCAGAAAAGACCGCGCCATTGCACGCGGAAAGTAGGTCTTCCGCATTATGGTAGTTATCCATAATGGCGTAGGCGCCAAGCGATTCACCTGCGAAATAAAGCCGCGGGCGGTTTTCTTTAGGCAGCCTATCTATTTCTTCTTGTACCACCCGAATCAATTCACGGGCCGCTTGCTTCGGTGCATTCTTATCCACGAGGTAGGAAAAAACCGAAGGCAGGTAGGAATATTGCATGGTGACGGTGACGCAATCACCGCCGGTCAAAAACTCATAGGAGCACGCACCCCAGTTATTGATCCATCCCGAGCCGGCAGGCATTTGGATGACGATAGTTTCGCGCCGCAGGGCACCGGTGCGTTCGAGTTCGGCGCGGATCTTTTCCGCGGATTGCTGGAAGGAGCGCCCTGGTATGTATCCGGCGTAGATACGGATGGGTTCCTTTGCATCGGTTCCCGTTACTGTGCGGATATCGCGGGCGCGGGGGCCGTTGGAGACAAAGCGGCGTCCCTGCTGTCCCAGCGCCGACCACGGCTCGAGCGACCATGGGCTGCCGGAGCGCTCTGGCTCCCAGGGCATGGAGGTGCCAGGGAAAATCTGCTTGTTTATTCGCTGCGCTTGGTGCGATAGCGAGCGTAGCCAGCGTCGAAAGACCACGCGGTCAGAAAGTGCAAACGCCGTGAGGCTCAGTCCTGCGGTAACCACCGGCCAAGCAACGAGTGCAGGCACCCACCGGCCTAGCTGGCGTGACAGTTTAGTGACGGCAAGCTGCGTGGCCTCCCCGATGAGTAGGAGAGTGCCGTAGCCCGCGGTGCCCGCGGCCAGGCCGATGGCCGCCGTGGCGGGCCCCCGCACGAGCTGCTTATTGACCAACTCCGCCTGCTTCTTCTGGTTGCGCAGCGAAAGCACGGCATTAAATGCAGTCCCGGCGCCAATAGCAAGGTGCATAATTTGTCGATGTTGTGGGCCGAGGCGGTCCTGCGGGCGCTTGCCAATGCTATTGAGCACGAAGCTTGTTGACGCCGCACCTAGATGCCCAATGCCCTGCCCGATTGCCACGTTGGCAGCGGTCACCCACCACGGGCGGGGAAGTAAGGAGGGCGAAACAGCCGCCCACGTAGCTAATTCCGCACCCAAAATTCCAGCCGACATATTGGGCGGTAAGGTTTGCCGGCTGGTCATACGGACAATGGGCGTGAGATCCGCGGCTACGCCAAGAGCGATTAGTGCAGCGCGGCGGAGTGCGCGTTTCATAATGCCCGATTATCCCAGATTTCGGTGGGATTTTCAGTGTGAGATTTAGCCCGTGCAAAAATCTTCAAAGAGTTGCACAATGGGGTCATGGCAAATCATGTAGGAAACAAAGTAGTTCTCATTGGTGCCGGCGATGTGGGAGTCGCTTACGCCTTCGCTCTCATCAACCAAAGCATCGTTGACCACCTGGCAATCATCGATATCGATGAAAAGAAGCTAGAGGGCAACGTCATGGACCTCAACCACGGTGTTGTCTGGGCCCCCACCCGCACCCGCGTCACCAAGGGCACCTACGCCGATTGCGCAGACGCCGATATGGTCGTCATTTGCGCCGGTGCCGCACAGAAGCCGGGTGAGACCCGCCTGGACCTGGTGGGCAAGAACGTCAAGATCATGAACAGCATCGTCTCCGATGTCATGGCGAATGACTTTGATGGCATCTTCCTGGTTGCCTCCAACCCAGTGGACATCCTGACCTACGCCGTATGGAAGGCTTCCGGCCTGGACCACAAGCGCGTCATCGGCTCCGGCACCGTGCTGGACTCCGCTCGTTTCCGCTACATGCTGGGCGAGCTGGAAGATGTTGCACCGAAGTCCGTACACGCCTACATCGTGGGCGAGCACGGCGATTCCGAGCTGCCAGCCATCTCCACCGCGAATATCGCAGGTGTCCCGATGTCCAAGAAGCTGGATACGGATCCGGAGTATGCAGAGCGCATCGAGAAGATCTTCGAAGACACCCGCGATGCCGCCTACTCCATCATTGACGCTAAGGGCTCCACTTCTTTCGGTATCGGCATGGGCCTGGCCCGTATCACCGCCGCCGTCATCCAGAACCAGGACGTGGCGCTGCCAGTATCTGCTTACCTGCAGGGTGAGTATGGTGTAGAGGATCTCTACATCGGTACCGCTGCCATCATCAACCGCTCCGGCATCGTGCGCGCGATTGAGCTGCAGCTCAATGAGCACGAAAAGGAGCGTTTCGATGCTTCTGCCAAGACCCTGAATGACATCAAGGAAGAGTTCTTCGGCTAGTGAAGATTGTCGCTCATAGGGGATACTCCGGAAAATATCCGGAGCTATCCCCTCTAGCTTTTGAAAAAGCCCTAGATTTGCCAATTCACGGCGTCGAGTGCGATGTGCGCTTGACGCGCGATGGAAAAGTAGTGGTTCAGCATGATCCCACGTTGGACCGCACCGCGGGGCGCCCCGGCCGCATTTCCAAGATGGACTGGGAAGAATTGCGCGGCGTTGACATCGGTTCGGGCCAGCGTATGATGCTTCTCGACGAACTCTTGGAACTACTTCAGGGCACACCGCACCACCTTTATATCGAGACCAAGCACCCCTCCGGGCAGGGTGACATCCTGGAGGAGCAAACGGTGCTGCGCCTGCGTTATGCGGGGCTTTTCGACGACCCCCGGATCCACGTTATTTCCTTTTCCCACCACGCCATCCGCCGCATGCAGAACTTGGCGCCGCACATGGACCGGATTTATCTTCGTCGCGATTGGGAGCGCCATGTCAACCGTCCCGATGTAATGCTGTCCAAGCCCACCGCGCTCGGCGTATCGTTGCTGCGCGCGAAGCTGCAGCCGGCAATTATCGGCGCGCAGGGATTGCCTACCTACCTGTGGACTGTAGACAAGCCGGAGGATATGAAGTGGGCGTGGGCTAACGGGGTAGATATGCTCGCTACCAACCAACCCGAAGTGGCCCTACATGCCATTGAGCTCTAGTAAGCAGGTATCTTGGAGGCATGGCCAAGAAGAAAAAGAACAAGGAACAGCTGCCTGAGGGCATGTCCCGCCGCCAGGCAAAGCTCGCTGCCCGCGCCAAGGAGCGCGCCGCCCTGGAAAAGGATCCCCGCCCCTACGGCGGACTTGCTGCGGAGGCCTCCCTGGTCGCCATGCAGGAGTTCGTCCCCTCCGCTTTTGCCAAGCTTGACGTTAAAGGCTGCGATAAGAACGTGTATGTAGCCACCGTCCTGCCGGGTGCTTCTGCTGCGCTTATTCGGGACACCGAATTTGGCGGCGATGCCTTCGTGGGCCTGCAGGTGCAGTCCCATACCCACAACCCGGGGCGCGACCTCGCCTTTGCCCTTAACTGGGTGAAGAATAATGAGCCGGGCGCCACCCTGGAATCCACCGCGGCCGACGGTTCGGAGCCGAAGCTGGAGGAGCTTATCGATTCCTCTGCTACCCTCGACGTGCAGGTTCACCAGGACTTCGAATGGTGGATTCCGGAGGGAGCACAGGTCACCCCGCAGATTGCACAGTCGCTACGCGCCGCTAATGATTCCGTCATTGAGTCCTACCAGGTGGGCGAGAACATTACCGGTGCGGCCTTTTGGGCAAATGCCGGCGGTGGCAAGGCCCACATCCGTTGGGTCCGCCCGAATGACGATGAATCCGCATTCCTGAACGCACTGGCGCGCGTCGCCGCCCGCGGCGAGCTGAACTTGGGCGAGGGCACCAAGTTCGCCGGTGTTTTCCGCACCCACGGTCTCATCGCTCCGGTCTTCGACTTGGATCCAGAGGTTGACCACGCTTCTTATGAGGACCACCTCACTCGCGTGGACAAGGCCTTGGAGGAAGAAATCTCTAATGATGCCCAGTTGAGCGCCGATGAGCGCAAGCAGCTAGAAAACATCAAGTCCCGCCAGGTGACCCTGCGCTAAAGACAAGAATATGGCCCTTCCCAGTAGAGGAAGGGCCATATTTTGATCGCTATTTGAGAGAATCCCACAACTCGGCGGCTGCTTCATCGTCCCAGAGGACGACGTTGCCTACCTCGGTATCTTGGAAACCGCCGATGGGGACGGTTTCTGTTTCCACACCGGAACCCATGGCAAGCGCTACGCGGGCAAGGTGCCAGATGTGGTCCCCGTCGCCCACGATGAACGAGGAAGCGGTGTGGTTGACCAAGGAGAAGGCGCGAAATGGGTTGATAAGGGTAGCCGGGGAAGCCACCTTATCCAGCAAAGCGGAGAAGAATTCACGTTGGCGCTGCACGCGGTCTAGATCACCCATGGCAGTAGCGCGGGTGCGCACGTAACCGAGGGCATCACGGCCTTTGAGCTTCTGGCAGCCGTCTTGGAGATCAATGCCGGCCAGCGGGTCATTGATGGGTTCCTTCACGCATACGTCTACCCCACCCACGGAGTCGACCACATTGGCTAGGCCGCCCATGCCGATCTCGGCGTAGTGGTCGATGCGCAGACCGGTCGTGCCTTCGACGGTTTGGGTAAGGAGCTGTGGTCCACCGTAGGTAAAGGCGGCATTGATCTTGTCCATGCCAAAACCGGGGACTTCCACGTAGCTATCGCGTGGGATGGAAACGAGCTTGGCCTTGCCGGTGCGGGGGATGTGCAGCAACATGATGGTATCGGTGCGGCCCTCGCCCACATCACCACCGGTGCCGAGCTCCGCCTGCTGTTCCTCGCTGAGTCCCTGGCGGGAATCGGAGCCGACGAGCAACCAATTGGTGCCGGCGGTATTAGACACTTGTTCTTCTGGCAGCGCCTCCACGCGGGTGAGGCGGGCATCGGTCCAGAACATGAAGACGAGATTGAATACCAGTAGGACAACGAGCGCCAAGCCAACGCACCCGAGGGCGCGCTTGGCCGGATTGACCTTCTTGCGGCGGCTGTGCGGGCGCTGCCGGGGCGCCGGGCGCGGCTCGGTACGACGAGGCGGGCGCTGCTGCGCGCGGTACTGGCTGGGGTAGCGGCTCGGCGTTGGGGGCGGAGTGCGGCGCGGGGGCTGTTGCTGTGGCTGCGGAGCGCGAAAGGATTGTTGCTCGGGTTCCACGCGCCGCGGCGTCGGGCGGGCGGAGGAACGGCGTCGAATGGGGCGGCCGTATCGATCCTTGAGGGGACGTCCATCGGCCCCAAGGACGAATTCAGTGGAGGAGTCGTCGCCGGCGCGGCGGGCCTCCCGATGCGGATCTCGTCCTGATTCAGTCATGCGCTATACCTTACAAGGAGCAGGGAGCAACGCCTGCTTCGCGACGTCCCCTACAGGGATTTTCACAGGAAGGAATAACCCACGAAAGCGACGGCGTCGATAAGAAAATGCGCTATGACCAGCGGCCATACCCGCCCCGTGCGGTGGTAGTAGTAGCCGTAGATTAAACCCATGATGATATTGCCAAAGCCAGCGGAAACTCCCTGGTAGAGGTGATAAGAACCGCGGAGAATGGAGCTTGCGGCCAGCGTGGCTGGCAGCGACCAGCGGGCCTGGCGCAAACGCGTCATCAGCCACATCACCACCACGGTTTCCTCCGCGAAGGCGTTGGCAGCGGCCTTGAGGAGGGAAACGGGAATTTCCACCCAAGCATTGGCGAAGTCGCCGGGGATGACCTCCTTGCTCCACCCCAAGTGCACCGCCGCGACATACAGGGCGAGCCCCGGGATGCCAATGAGGGCGGCAAGCCCTGCGCCTTCTAGCCAGTCGCGGGCGCGGTGGGCACGGGGCACAAAGCGGTCCTTGGCCAGCAGGAAAAGCGCTAAGGCTCCATAGGAAAAGAGTACGGCGGCCGAGCACAGCTGCAGTCCCATATCCACCCAAGCAAGGGAGGATTGGCTGGAATTGAGCGTGACCGATTGCTCGTCGAGCCGCTGCGGCGCGGCCAGGGAATTGATGAGGTTCAATACCGCCCGCACCCCGGAAATACCAAAGGTGAGGGTGAGGACGATGAGCAGCTCGGCGCGTAGGGACTTGGTCATGGGTGGAGGATGTGGGCGAGGCCGAGCAGGGCGGCGTCGGAAAGCGTAATGCCTCCCAGGTGTACGCCTACTGGCGGGTGATTGGGTACGGCCCACGGTACGGAAATGGCTGGCAGGCGGGCCATGTTGAAGAGGGAACCCCACGGAGACCACCGGGTCTGGGCCGCGAAATTCTCCGCATGGGGCAGGGAAAGGAATGAACCAATACGCGGCGGGTCCGTGGTCAACATTGGGGTGAGGATGGTATCGACTCCCCACTCTTGGGCCAGCAAGCCAGGTAGCTGCCGGACATGCGCCCGCGCCGCGGCCAGCTCAGCGGCGCTAACGCGCCGGCCCTGTTTAGCAATCCACTCCGCATAGCCCGCCGCCGGGTTAAGCCCCGCCAGGCGGGAGGTAAAGGTCGTGCGGAAATATGCAAAGGTAGCTCGGGCCTGCGGATACGGGGAAATGGGCACCACGGTGAAGCCGGCTGCCTGTAGGCGTTGGGCGGCCTCGCGGGCGGCGCGCAGGTGGTGGGCATCGACGTTGGCATCACAAAACAGCGGCTCTACCAGCAGACCAATGCGGGCGCGCGGGGTGATCATTCGGTGGCCATGCAGAAAGGCATTATCGGCCACGGTCCGGGTGATAAAGCCCTGCACACCCAGTTCTTTTCCTGCCGGTTTAAAGCCCACCACGCCGCATGCCGCGGCCGGCACACGGATGGAACCGCCGCCATCGCTGGCGTGCGCCGCGCGCAGCAACCCCCGCGCGACCTGGACCGCCGCACCGCCCGAGGAACCACCCGGAGTGCAGCCGGGATAAAGGGGATTATCGGGATGGGGCAGGCCCACTGGTTCCGTATCCACGCGCAGACCCAACTCCGGCGTGGAGGACTTACCGATGATGCGCGCACCCTGCTTCTCCAAGGCCTCTATAAAGGCATCGCTGCGCTCGGGGTAGTAGGTGCGATCGACATTTCCCAATGTAGTAGGCATGCCGCGGACATCGCAGAGATCCTTGGCGGAGAGGACCCAGCCGCTCAGCCGGCCTCGACCGGAGGGCTCGCGGTCTACATCCAGGTAGGTGAAACCGTGCTCCTCGGGGACAAGGCCGTGCAGATCCGCGCGGAGTTGTTCTACGGAAAAGTCCATGGGGCACCAGTCTAGTGGGCTAAGGTGACGTGCATGACTACCACCATCGCCTTCCTCGGTCCGGCCGGCACCTTTACGGAAGCGGCTGTGCATAAGTTTGCCGCGCACCTGCCGCAGGTAGAGACCATGCCGGTTGGCTCGCCTTCGGAGGCCGTGGCCGCCGTGCGCGCCGGGCACGCCGAGTACGCCTGCGTAGCCATTGAAAATTCCGTCGATGGCGCTGTCACCACTACCTTTGATGCGCTCGTTGAAGCCGAACCGGTGCAGATTTACCGCGAGGTGGATGTCCCCGTGGCTTTTAGCATCATGACCCGGCAGGGCGCGGGTGACATTGCGCGGCTGAGCACCCACCCGGTGGCATTCCAGCAAATCCGCGGCTGGGTAAAGGACAATTTGCCGGAGGTAGAGTTCGTGCCGGCCAGTTCCAATGCCGCCGCGGCCGAGGCTGTAGCCCGTGGGGAAGCGGATGCGGCCGCAGCTCCGGCGCGGGCCGCCGAGATCTTTGGGCTGGAGACCATCGCCCAGGGCGTGGCAGATGTCGAGGGCGCCGCAACGCGCTTTGTCCTGGTGGGGCGTCCGGGAAAACCCACTGCAAGGACTGGCCAGGACCGCACCAGCGTCATCTTCACCCTGCCAAATGAGCCAGGCAGCCTGGTGGGGGCGTTGCAGGACTTTGCGCACCGCGGGGTGGATCTGTCCCGGATTGAGTCGCGCCCCACGCGGGAGGCCTTTGGTACGTACCGCTTCTACGTGGACCTCATTGGGCACATTGACGATCAGCCGGTGGCGGAGGCACTGCGGGCCTTGTGGTTGCGGGCAGAGGACTTGCTTTTCCTCGGCTCCTGGCCGGCGGCAACCCCGGCGGGCAAGCCACCGCGCGATCTGGCGGCGGCGGATGATTGGGTAGCGCGGGCACGCAGGGGCCAATAATCTAGAAGCATGCCCGGAAGAATTATCCTGCTGCGCCACGGCCAGACCTATTCCAATATTTCCCGCTTCCTCGATACCCGCCCGCCCGGGGCAGAGCTTACCGAGCGCGGGCGCGACCAAGCCACGGACGTAGGCCGTGAGCTAGCGCAGTTGGTGGGCGAGCGCGAGGTGGAATTTAAATGCTCCATTGCCCTGCGCGCTCAGCAGACCGCGATGCTAGCGGCGCGCGCCTTTGAACAGGAGCGCGGCATGCCGGAGTTTTCCCAGCGCGTTGACGTAATCGCCGGCGTACACGAGATTTTCGCCGGCGACTGGGAGATGGACGGTAGCGAGGATGCCCATCGTTCGCACATGGTGGCCATGCGTGGCTGGTGCGATGGCGAGCGCGGCGCCGGGATGGAAGGCGGCGAGACCTTGGATGATGTGCTGGCGCGCTACCAGCCGGTGCTGGAGGGCATTGCGGACCAGCTTGCCGACGACCACGATGTCATTCTCGTCAGCCACGGCGCCGCTATCCGCGTGGTCACCAAACACGCCACGGGTGTTGATGCCGACTTTGCCTATACCGGCTACCTGGCCAATTGTCGCTTTATGGTGATAGAACCGCGCGGCAAGGACTTTGGTGAGTGGACGTTAACCCGGTGGGCGGATACGGAGCTCTAGCCCCAGCCCAGGCGGTGCAGCTCCTCTTCTTCGAGGCCAAAGTAATGGCCGAGTTCGTGAAATACGGTGACCTTGACCTGCTCTGCTAATTCTTCCTCGCTGCCGGACCAGCGCTGCAGCGTGTTGCGGTAAATGAAGATCGCATCGGGCAGGAAACCGGTGTGATCGAAGGTGCGGTGCGGCAGTGCGACGCCCTCGTAGAGCCCTAGCAGCATAGGGTTATCGGGATTTTCATCTTCGACCAAGATGACGAGGTTGCGCATGCGGCGCACGAATTCCTCGGGGACTTGATCCAGCGCCTCGTTGACCATCTCATCGAAGCGCTCTTCTGATACCTCGACCATTAGGGCGCTGGGGCCGGTGCGTGGGCGGCGGACTCGGGTGCCGGACTATTGTCCTTGTCCTCACGCAGTGGATTGCGCTCGGGGCGTTCCTCCGGCGGTTGGCCGTCGATAGTCAGCGCTTGGCGGCCACCGGTAGCGGAACCGGTGATGGCAGAGAAACCGCCGCCTTCGCGGGCATGCACAAGGGAGCAATTGACGGATTTGGTGCCGCCATTCCACGAGGCCTCGGTGATAGAGCCCCAGAATGGTTGCAGCGTGGACTGGTAGAGCTGTTCCTCGCCGCCAAGGTAGTCCTCAGTAGCGGCGGTACACGTATCGGACAGGAACTTGTCCATATCCTTGCCGTCCGGGTAGCCGTCAGGGAACTGCTTGCCCACATCGATGACGGAAACGGTCTCCATTTGGTGGGGCTTAGCGCAGTCGACGACGTGCGGAACCTGCTTGTCATCGATGGCCAAGCACTCGCCCGGCTTGGCGAGGTTTGCCTGCTCGGAGGCCTCGACGTTGCCGGTAGTAAGCTGCGGTACGCCGTGATCATCGGTGGTTTGCAGGCCGCACAGCAAGGTGCGGTCGCCGCGATCCCAGGCGGACTGCGGCGGCAGAATGGACGCCACATCGTACTTACCATTCGGATCCCACTTACCGTGCAGGTAGCCCACAGTGGCGGATTCGCACAGCTCATCGCGCAATTGGTGTTGGCGGGTTAGCGCTGGGCGGGTGGCATCAGGGCCGAATTCGCTAGTGGGGTAGATGCTTAGGTCTTCGGTCTTGGAAACCTCGAAGCGGTGCTGTTCCGAGCACGGCACTTCCTTGAACCCAGTGGCGGAGCCATCCTGGGCGATGTCCCACGTCAAGCAAGCGCCGGCGGCCGCAGCGGTGAAAGGCTCCGGTTTAGGAGCGGCGGTTTCTGAAGTATCCCCGCTATTGTGCTGCTGGGCAGCGGTAGTATCTTCGCCACCCGATTTATGGGAGCTGATAACGCCATAGATGCCCATGAAAACGGCCGCCGCGATTGCCGCAATCAAGACAATCTGGACGGCCACAGCGGAACGCCACGCAGGTGATTTCTTCATAAGGCCCTTAATCTTACCTTTTAAGCAGGGCGCTGGCTAGATACTGTTCTCCCTAGCCACCCGGGTAGTCAGCCGGTAGCGGTCGGTGCGGTAGACGGAGGAACACCACTCCACCGGCCTATCGCCCGAGCGGGAGTAGCGCACGATGTGCAGCAGTGGCGTGCCCAGGGGGACGTCGAGAAGCGGAGCAGTGTCCGCATCGGCTGAAATCGCGGAGACCGTTTGATCCGCATCGGTGATAGGGACGTCAAAGACGGAGTCGAGAATGGCGTAGACCGAATTGTAGGTGTCATTTTCTAGGAGGCTGGGCGCATACGTGGAGTTATACCAGCCGTCATCAATGGAGTAGGGCTCGCCATCGCCTAAGCGCAGGCGGCGCAGGTGAATATGTTCGGTCTGGGCGGGCGTATCAAAAAAGAGGGCGGCATCCTCCGGGGCGCTGCTGCGGCCGCTGGTAAGGATTTTGGAGGAGGCGGTGACGTCTTGTGCGCCCATCTCATCCGAGAATGAGGCTAGGTGGAGCCGGGAGACAAGGGGATTGGGCGCTACGAAGGTGCCCTTTCCGCGGACGCGCCGCAATTTTCCGGCCGCGACAAGATCTCCGATGGCGCGGCGTACCGTGATCCGTGACACGCCATAGGTTTCTTCAAGAAGCCTCTCGCCAGGCAGGATATCGCCGGGTTTGAGGGTCGTGCGGCACAATTCTTCGAGGATATCGTGCAATTGGGTGTGTTTTGGAACGGAACCGTCCGTAATTGTGCGGGCGGGGAGCTGAACGGCGGACATAAAGCCATCATAATTCGCTGGTTATTACCACCGCAAGATGTTGCCAATACGCTAAACTTACATTCGTGATTGATCTCAAGCTACTCCGCGAAAACCCCGACGTTGTCCGTGCTTCCCAGGTGAACCGAGGTGAGGATCCCTCCCTCGTAGACCAGCTCTTGGAAGCTGATGAGCAGCGCCGCGCTGCTATCCAAAAGGCCGACGAACTGCGCTCTGAACAGAAGGCTTTTGGCAAGAAGATTGGCCAAGCCTCCCCAGAGGAGCGTCCGGCACTGCTGGAGGGCTCCAATGAGCTGAAGGCCAAGGTCAAGGAGGCGGAAGAGGCACAGTCTGCCGCTGAGGCCAAGGTGGAAGAGCTGCAGTACAAGCTCGATAATGTGGTCGAAGGTGCCCCGGCCGGCGGCGAAGATGACTTCGTAGTGGTAGAAGAAGTAGGCCAGATTCCTGAGTTCGACTTCGAGCCAAAGGACCACCTTGAGTTGGGTGAGTCCCTCGGCCTCATTGACGTCAAGCGCGGCGCTAAGGTAGGCGGCGCTCGTTTTTACTACCTCACCGGCGATGGTGCCTTCCTGCAGCTGGGAATGCTGATGCTCGCGGCGCAGAAGGCACGCGAAGCTGGCTTCAAGCTGATGATCCCGCCAGTCCTGGTTCGCCCAGACATTATGTCCGGCACCGGTTTCTTGGGCCAGCACTCCGATGAGGTTTATTACCTGCCGGCCGATGATATGTACCTCGTCGGTACCTCTGAGGTGGCCCTTGCCGGTTACCACAAGGATGAGATCATCGACCTCTCCAATGGCCCGCTGCAGTACGCTGGCTGGTCCTCCTGCTTCCGCCGTGAGGCTGGCTCCCACGGTAAGGACACTCGCGGCATCCTGCGCGTCCACCAATTCGACAAGCTGGAGATGTTTGTCTACTGCAAGCCGGAGGACGCGGAAGAAATGCACCAGCGCCTTCTGTCCATGGAAAAGGACATGCTTGCAGCCATGGAACTGCCCTACCGTACCATCGATATTGCCGGTGGCGACCTCGGTTCTTCGGCGGCCCGCAAGTTCGACAATGAGGCTTGGGTTCCTACCCAAGGCACCTACCGTGAGCTAACCTCCACTTCGAACTGCACCACCTTCCAGGCGCGCCGCCTGTCCACTCGCTACCGCGACGAGAACGGCAAGACCCAGACCGCAGCTACCCTGAACGGCACGCTGGCGACTACCCGCTGGCTCGTAGCCATTCTGGAAAACCACCAGCAGGCCGACGGCTCCGTCGTTGTCCCTGAGGCCCTGCGCCCCTTCGTGGGCAAGGATGTCCTGACCCCGCAGTAAGTCCGCCGTCGTCCTGGAGAGTTATGAACGCTGCGACGAATTTCCTGTACCGCCAGATCACCCACATTGGCAGGGGGGTGACTCTGGCACAGGGATTAAAAATGCGCCTTTCGGGGGAAGAAAATATCCCCGATCAGGGCGGCGCGGTGTTGGTCTGCAACCACACCGGCTACATGGATTTCCTTTTCGGCGCCTTTTTGGCCTATCGCAAGAAGCGTCTCGTACGCTTCCTGGCTAAAGCTGGAATCTTTAAAGCCCCGGTGGCAGGTCCGTTGTTGAAGGCCATGCACCACGTGCCAGTTGACCGTATCGATGGCAGCGCCTCCTTCCGCCAAGCGGTACAGCTGGCCAAGGACGGCGAACTCGTGGGCGTGTTTTCTGAAGGAACAATTTCCCGCAGCTTTGAAATCCGCAGCATGAAAAGTGGCGCCTCTCGTATTGCCTATGAGGCGGGGGTGCCGGTAATCCCACAGGTCATTTTTGGTTCGCAGCGCCTGTGGACCAAGGGGCACAAAAAGAACCTGGGGCGGACCAAGACCCCTGTCTTTATTACCGCCCTCGAACCGTACTATCCCACCGGCGATGCGGAGGCTGATACCGCGGAGATTCGACGCCGTATGCAAGAGGCGTTGGAAGGACTATGGGAGCAGTACGAAGCCGAATTTGGACCCATGCCTGCCGGTGAATACTGGGTGCCCGCCCGTAAGGGTGGAGGGGCTCCTACCCTTGAAGAGGCAGAAGCCCGCGATGCTGAAGTAGAAACAGAACGCCACCGCGTACGCCGACTGCGCGACGATCTAGTGGGCCTCAAAGAACGCGTCTCCGTTACTACGGTTGACTTGGTGCGCAACCACATGGCCGCCGCCAAGGGAAAAGACGGGGAGGAGCCAAAGAATAAGGCGCGTACCGCTCCGGAGACCCTGGAGTGGATCAAGAACAACCTCAACGCCGTAGTAGAAGAGGCAACCCGCGGCTTGGATGAAGGTCGCGATAAGGTCGCGGATGTCATGGCGCAGCTGAAGTCGGAGGTCGCGCAAACCCAAGCGTCCATCGCGGCCAGCAGCAAGGAGATATGGGCCGGTTCCGTAGCAGAGCAAGGCCTTTTGGCGGCAGCTACCCAATCCCGGCTTATCGTCTCGCGTTTGCCGCACCGCATGAAGGCGCAATTCTCTTCCATCCCCCGCGTGGTAGTGGCGCACAGTAGCGCGCTGAATTGGGAAGATGGCGCGCTGACTCCGCGATTGCACAAGGCTTTGGCGGAGATCTATCCGGCGGCCGAAGTCCTGATCGTGATATCACCCGCCGGTGAGGTGGATGTTCCGCAGGCCGTGTGGAGCGTTGTCCTTGATGAGGATGCTGTGCAGCCGCGTCTCGATACCAATGCACTCTCCGTCACTGCCGCGACCGCGGTACAAGGCGTGGAGCGCATCCTCGAGGATCTGCAAGCTAAGCCGGAGGAGGCCCTGGTTTTTGCTAACGAGCCAGGAGATGAGGATTTCCTTGACTGGATGCCGGTGGTGGCTTTGGAAACTGCCCCTATTGAGGTGGTCAAGGGCGCCCAAGCGGTCACATATTCTGCGGAGAAAGCCGGAATGTCCGAAGTGCTTGAAGTGATGGCACGGTTAGCGCAGAAATAGCGCGGGCTTTGCGTCTGCTTTGCACCCCCGACAGGGGGTGCTTTTTCTTTTCGGGTGGCTAAGTATTTTAGGAAAAGTTACTGCTTACGGGCCTGAAACCTACGTGTGAGTAACCATCTGTGTAACTGACTCCCGTGACTCCTATCATAGGTTTAAGGAGATAAAATCTCTGCAGCCGTGGTGTGAATCTTTCCACCGAAACCACAATTTAACTGCTCTTAGCTGTGCTTTTGCCATCTCATTCATGGATTTATGGCGCAGGCACATGCAAGCACCAAGGAAGGAGATGCGGTCAGCAATGACCCAGCAAAGCAACCAATCCTTTAACCCCGAATACTTTGAAAATCTATGGAATGGGTACGCGGATAAGGAATACGACGTAGTCATCATCGGTGGCGGTTCCGTAGGCGCCGGTGCGGCAGCGGACGCCGCTACCCGTGGCCTCAAGACCGCCGTCATTGAGGCGCGCGACTTCGCCGCAGGTACCTCTTCTCGCTCCTCCAAGATGTTCCACGGTGGCCTGCGCTACCTGGCCATGTTTGACTTCCGCCTGGTGGCGGAGTCCCTCAAGGAGCGCGAGCTGAACATGTCCACCCTGGCACCCCACCTGGTGAAGCCGCTGAAGTTTATCTTCCCGCTGACCCACCACGTATGGGAGCGCGTGATGATGTTCGGTGGCTTTACTCTTTATGACCTCATGGGTGGCTCGAAGAGCGTGCCAATGCAGAAGCACCTTACCCGCAAGGGCGTGCTGAAGGTGACCCCGGGTCTGAAGGACGATGCCATTGTGGGCGGCGTGCGCTACTACGACACTTTGGTTGATGACGCCCGCCACACCATGACCGTGCTGCGTACCGCCGCAGAGTACGGTGCCGATGTACGTACCAATACCGAGGTCATTGGCTTTGACAAGGACCGCGGCGGCCGCATCGTAGGCGCCAAGGTACGCGATACCGCCACCGGCCGCGAGACCACCGTGCGCGGCAAGGTCTTTATCAACGCCACCGGTGTGTGGAATGACAAGATTCAAGAGATGGCCGGCGTGGAGGGCAAGTTCACCGTTCACGCCTCCAAGGGCGTGCACATCGTCGTGCCGAAAGATGCGCTCGATGCAGAGGCAGCCCTGTGCTTCGTTACCGAAAAGTCCGTTCTCTTCGTTATCCCGTGGGGCGAGTACTGGATTATCGGTACCACCGATACCGATTGGGAAAAGGGCCTCTCCTTGCCAGATCCGGCACCAACCAAGTCCGATATCGACTACATCTTGGATCAGGTTAACCAGCGCGTGCGCCGCAAGATCACCCGCGATGACATCGTGGGCGTCTACTCCGGTCTGCGCCCGCTGCTGTCCGGCAAGTCCGATTCCACCACCAACCTTTCCCGTAACCACGCGGTTGCGCGCGTGGCCCCAGGCATGGTTTCTGTTGCCGGCGGTAAGTACACCACGTACCGCGTCATCGGTAAGGATGCCGTGGACCTGGCAGTGGAGGAGCTGGATACCAAGGTCCCGGAGTCTATCACCGAGCAAACCCCGATCCTGGGCGCCGCCGGCTACCACGCCTTGGCCAACCAGGTCCCATCCTTGGCTCGTCGCTACAACCTGAGCGAGAAGTTCATTGAGCACCTGCTCGGCCGCTATGGCTCCCTGCTGGGTGAGGTTTTGGCACCGGCAGCTGAGGACGCCTCCCTGCTCGAGCCAGTTCCTGGTGCCGAGTCCTACCTGTGGGCCGAGGTCCGCTACGCCGTCACCCACGAGGGTGCATTGCACTTGGAAGACATCCTGTCCCGCCGCCTGCGCATCGCCATCGAGTACGGCGACCGCGGTGTGAACGCTGCCCCGGCTGTTGCTGATTTTGTAGCACCGCTGCTGGGCTGGAGCGACGCCGACAAGGAGCGCGAGGTATCCCAATTCAAGGCCCACACGCAGGCCGAACTTGAAGCAGAAGCTGCGGTAACTGACCGTGAGGCCAATGACATTTTGGTACGCGCAGGATCCGCCCGACCCACCCAAAACGAGGTATAAGTTATGACCGGATTTGATGCATTCCTGTGGGAGTTTATCGGCACTGCGTTGCTGCTCCTTCTAGGTAACGGTGTATGTGCGCTGGTAAACCTGCGCACCTCTGGCGCACGCGGCTCCGATTGGATAGTTATTGCCCTGGGCTGGGGTATGGCGGTTTTCGTCGGCGCGAGCGTGGCCGATCCCACGGGCGGGCACCTTAACCCCGCCGTCACCGTAATGTTGGCCGTCAATGGCTCGCTCGAGTGGTCCCTGGTTCCGTACTACTTCCTGGGCCAGATCCTCGGCGCTATCCTCGGTGCCATCCTGGCATGGGCTGCCTTCAAGCAGCTTTTCGACGCCAATAATTACGACGACGCCGGAAACGTCACCGGCGCCAATAAGGACACCAACGGTATCTTTTTTACCAAGCCGGCACATCCTAAGAACGGCTGGAATGCGGTAACGGAGTTCATCGCCACCTGCGTGCTGCTGATGTTCATCGCCTTCGGCCCCACCGGCGGCGAGCTTGGCCCAATGAGCTACTTCGCTGTTGCCTTCGTTGTTGTGGCGGTCGGTCTGTCCCTAGGTACCCCCACGGGTTATGCCATCAATCCGGTCCGTGATCTGGGCCCGCGAATTGCCTATGCATTCATCTTGCCCATCCAGGACAAGGGCAGTGCGAACTGGGGCTATGCTTGGGTCCCTATCGTGGCCCCTTTGGTCGCGGCCGTAGCCGTTGGCCTGTTGTCCGTTGCGCTCTAATTCCATCTTCGTATAGGAGACAAGACACATGACTAACAAGAAATACGTCGCCGCTATCGACCAGGGAACCACGTCGACGCGCTGCATCATCTTTGACCACAACGGCGAGCAGGCTGCCGTTGGCCAGCTCGAGCACGAGCAGATCTTCCCGGAAAAAGGCTGGGTAGAACACGATCCGGAAGAAATCTGGAGCAATACCCGTCGCGCCGTCGGTGAGGCTCTTGCCAATGGCGACATCACCGTGGAAGACATTGACTCGGTAGGTATCACCAACCAGCGTGAGACCACCGTGGTGTGGGATAAGCACACCGGTAAGCCGGTCTACAACGCCATTGTCTGGCAAGATACCCGTACCACCGCCATCTGTAAGGAACTCTCGGGTGAGGAAGGACCAGAAAAGTGGCGCCGCCGCACCGGTCTGATCATCAACTCCTACCCGGCGGGACCGAAGGTGAAGTGGATCCTCGATAACGTCGAAGGTGCCCGCGAGCGTGCTGAGGCAGGCGACTTGCTCTTCGGCACCATTGATAGCTGGCTGCTGTGGAACCTCACCGGCGGCGCCGAGGGCGATGCCGGCCGCGAAGCGCTGCACGCCACCGACGTCACCAACGCTTCCCGCACCTTGCTGATGGACATCGAAAAGCTGGAGTGGGATGAGGAACTGTGTAAGGAAATGGGCATCCCGATGTCCATGCTGCCGGAGATTCGCCCGTCCCTGGGCGATTTCCGTACCGTGCGTGAGCGCGGCTCGCTCTCCGGCGTGCCTATCCGCGCCATCCTGGGTGACCAGCAGTCCGCGATGTTTGGCCAGGGTTGCTTCCGCGCAGGTTCCGCAAAGAATACCTACGGAACCGGCCTGTTCCTCCTGCTGAATACGGGTACTACCCCGAAGTTCTCCGAGAACGGCTTGCTGACCACCGTCTGCTTCCAGCGCGAGGGCGAGCGCCCCGTGTATGCCCTCGAGGGTTCTGTATCCATGGGCGGTTCCCTGGTGCAGTGGCTGCGCGATAACCTGCAGATCATCCCCAACGCTGCGTCCATCGAAAACCTCGCGCGCGAAGTTAAGGACAACGGCGGCGTCTATATCGTGCCGGCCTTCTCCGGACTCTTCGCTCCGTACTGGCGCCCGGATGCTCGCGGCGTCATCGTGGGCCTGACCCGCTTTGCTAACCGCAAGCACTTGGCTCGCGCCGTGCTCGAATCCACCGCGTACCAGACGCGCGATGTTGCCGACGCTATGGTGGCGGACTCCGGCGTGGAGATTACCGAGCTGCGCGTGGATGGTGGCATGACCATGAATGAACTGCTGATGCAGTTCCAGTCCGATATCCTCGGCGTGGAAGTACACCGCCCGAAGAATATCGAGACCACCGCCACCGGCGCGGCCTTCGCGGCAGGCTTGGACAATGGCTTCTGGGATGACCTGAGCGTTTTGGGTAACCAGGAAGGAGACATGAAGGTGTTTAAGCCGAAGCGCGAGAAGGAAGAGGTAGAGGCCCTCTACCGTGACTGGAAGCGCGCTATTAAACGTTCCTTGGACTGGGAGGATAATGAGGACGAGGACCTGAACATCTAAGTCCTGACGTAAACTCGCGGGTATGGAGAATTTCCCTTCCCGCGCTCCTCGCCTCATCGCGAGCGATATTGACGGCACCCTGCTGGACCGCAACCACCGCGTCCCGCGTCGCAACCGTGACGCCGTAGCGCGGGCAGTCCAACAGGGTGCCTATTTTGCGCTTTCTACTGGCCGTCCGTTTCGCTGGATAGCCCCGGTGCTGGAACAGCTGCCCGTGCGGCCGGTATGCGTGACCTCGAATGGTGCTGTGTTGTATGACTCCGCAGAGGATCGGGTGATGTCCGCCCATGAGCTTTCGCCTGCCGCGTTGGCGGAAGTGGTGGACGTGGCCCAGACCGTACTTGGCTCCGTGGGCTTTGGTGCGGAGCGGGCTGGGGGCTCGCTTGCCGACGCCGTCGAGGACCTCTTCGTAGTCGAGCGCCACTACTCCGAAAACGCCCTGTTTGAGGGCTTTGGCGTGGTCAGCATGGGTGAGCTAGTGGGGCAGCCGGCGGTGAAGTTCCTCATCCGCAACACGGACTACTCCGCCCCTGAGCTCTATGAGCTCATTGCGCCCTACATCGATCCGGAGCTCGCGCACCTGACCTATTCCATGCAGGAAGGAATCTTGGAGGTTGCCGCGCCCAATGTGACTAAGCGCCGCGGGGTGGAATGGCTGGCGGAGCACACCGGCGTCGCCCAGCAGGAGACTATTGCCTTTGGGGATATGCCCAACGATATCGAGATGCTGACGTGGGCCGGCTGTGGTGTGGCCATGGAAAACGCCCACCCAGAGGTTAAGGCGGCCGCGGATGCGGTCACCGTGGCTAACCACCAGGCGGGCGTCGCGAAGGTGCTAGAGCGCTGGTTCTAGTCGGTGAAGATGTCTACCTTTTCCGTTTCGGTGTTGTAGACAATCTCGCCACCCTGGAACTTCACGCGGATTTCCTTGCCATTCTTTTCCTCGTTGGAGGTCGGCAGGCCGAGCTTGGAGGCATTATCGCCCTCGGACCACTTCTTGGCAATCTCACCCGTCAGGGCCTTAGTGCCGGACTCCTTGGAGGAGAGCACCACGCCATTTTGGAAGAGCTGGTAAAGGATCTTGCCGCCGTCGGTAGTATCCGGGCCGCCGACTGCCAAGCCTAGGACTGGGCCGAAAGCGTTGAGAACGGAGGTCCACGATTCCTTCAGGCCTTCGTTGCTGGAGACCTGGACAACCTTATTGACAATCTCCGGGATATCGCCGGTGGTCAGGTTGCCCGCCACCTTCTGGTCGGTGTCTGGCTTCTGCAGACGATCGTTGGCAATGAGGACGCCAAAGACCGCGGCCGCAATGCCGGCGAGGGCCGAGATGGTGGAGACCGGTACCTCGACCTCGCCAAGCGAGGACATGATTTCTTCGCCCGCCTGCTGCGGAGTCTTGGGGGTATTTGGCTGTGGAGACTTTTGCCAGTTCAGGTCCGTGCTATTTTTGCCGGACTTGATGGAATCCGCCTTGCGTTTGGTGTTCTTACGGATTTCATCCCAGTGGCGCATGGTGTACTGACCTGGGCACGCCGTGTTGTGGAAATCATTGTGGCCTGCGAAGGCCGGCACGGTGGCCATGGTACCCGCCGGGAACTTGGAGCCGTAGAAGCCGCCGGAGTACAAGCTAGCCTTGCCCATCGGATCGATGCCGGAGGTAGCAGCCTTCCAGCCGGCAATCTCAGCCACGGAGTTGAGCATCTCACGAGACGGTTCCGCTGTCTCGTAGTTGCCAATCATGGAAATGCCCCAGTTATTGGAGTTGAAGCCACCCACGTGGGCGCCCTGGACAGCCTTGTCCAAGCCGCCGTAGCGGCCCTCGTAAATCGTGCCGAACTTATCCACGAGCACGTTATATCCGATATCGCACCAGCCTAGGGTTTGCGCGTGGTACTCGTAGGCGCCGCGTACCTGTGCCGCTGCCTGTGCACGGGTGTAGTTATTGGTACCCGCGGTGTGGTGCAGGGTCATGGCCTTAATGCCATCGTCGTAGGTGGGCTGCTGGCAGCGCTTAGATTCGTCTGCGCCCCAGCCGGCGCGGGTGACCACCTTGGGCATGCCCGCGGTTTCTGCGGTGGGCTCGATGGCTTCGCCTTCCTGGGCGTTACCGTCGATAAACACGGCGTCGAGATCCGCAACCTGGGTGCGCTCATCGGCCACGGGGGAGATATCGCCGACGTTGTACGCAAGCGGCGCGGGGCGATTGGCGTCAGCGCCCTTGGCGGCCTTGTCCAGGAGGGAGTCTTCCTTCTTGTCGAGGTTGGAACCGGTCACGAGGTCAACGTTGGCCATAGAAACCTGCACATCGTTGGTATCGCCCACGAAGATGAGCTCGGTGCCGTTCTTGCCTTCGGTGTAATTCATTGCGTCCATGGGCAGCCACTCGCTCCAGGAACCGTCCTGCTGCTTGGAGCGGACGAAGGAGTTGATATCTCGCTTGCCCTCCCAGGTGACGGCGAACATGTTGAAGGCTTCGTCGCGGTGGAACTGCTTGACCGCGCGGCGGCTTTCGCCATCGCCCTGTGCGGCTACGGCTGGGTCATCGACGACGATGGATTCGCCGTCGCTGAAGCTAGAGGAGGAATTTTTGACCTCAATGGGGCCGCCGTTGCCGGAGTCTTGGGTCTTGAGAACTTGCTGTCCGCCGAATGCGGCCGTTACGGCGAGCGTGATGGAAGTGACCGCCGCGATGACGGGGGTGGACCACTTTGACCTGGTGGGTACTAGTCGACGTCGTTGTTGCACTGTTATCTCCCTAGGGTTGTGCAGCTGTAAAAACGGTTGCCAAAAGTTAAGAGTTGATAGTGATGGTACTTTTGTGACTTCTGTGAAATCTGTTGCGACACGCCGATGCGCCGTGTCAGCTGCCGTAGTGCAATAAAGTGGAGACCATGACTTCTTATGACCTCATCGTTGTTGGCTCTGGATTTTTTGGTCTAACGGTTGCCGAGCGCGCCGCTAGCCAGCTGGATAAGAAGGTGCTCATTGTGGAGCGCCGCAATCACCTCGGCGGCAATGCCTACTCCGAGGCCGAACCCACCACCGGAATCGAGGTGCACAAGTACGGCGCGCACCTCTTCCACACCTCTAATAAGCGCGTGTGGGATTACTGCAATAAGTTCACCGACTTCACCGACTACCAGCACCGCGTCTTTGCCATGCACGATGGCACCGCCTACCAATTCCCGATGGGCCTGGGTCTTATCAATCAGTTCTTCGGCCGCTACTACTCCCCGGATGAGGCCCGCCAGCTCATTAAGGACCAGGCCGGCGAATTCTCCCCGGAAGAGGCACAAAACCTGGAGGAGAAGGCCATCTCGCTCATCGGTCGCCCGCTGTATGAGGCCTTCATCCGCGATTACACCGCAAAGCAGTGGCAGACCGATCCGAAGGAGCTGCCGGCCGCGAATATCACCCGCCTGCCGGTGCGCTATACCTTCAATAACCGCTACTTCAACGACACCTATGAGGGCCTGCCGGTCGACGGCTACGCGGCATGGCTAGAAAACATGGCCGATCATGACAATATCGAGGTCCGCCTCGATACCGACTGGTTTGAAGTGCGCGAAGAGCTGCGCGCCGAGTCTCCAGATGCGCCCGTGGTCTACACTGGCCCACTGGATCGCTACTTTGATTTTGCCGAGGGCGAGCTGGGTTGGCGCACCCTCGACTTTGACTTGGAGGTGCTGGATACCGGCGACTTCCAGGGCACCCCGGTGATGAACTACAACGATGCGGACGTGGACTACACCCGCATCCATGAGTTCCGCCACTTCCACCCGGAGCGCAAGGATAAGTACCCGAAGGATAAGACGGTCATCATGAAGGAGTATTCGCGCTTTGCCGATAAGGGCGATGAGCCGTACTACCCAATCAATACTCCAGAGGACCGCACCAAGCTGGAGGCATACCGTAAGCTCGCAGCCCAGGAGTCGAAGGATAATAAGGTTCTCTTCGGCGGCCGCCTGGGCACCTACCAGTACCTGGATATGCACATGGCTATCGGTTCGGCGCTGTCCATGTTTGATAATAAGCTCGCGCCCTTCTGGAACGAGGGCAAGGCCATTGAGCAGGAGCGTGGCCACTAAGCGCTATGCTTAATCACCTCTGAGGAAAGGAGGTGACGGCATGGCTGACCGCCGCATGTGGAAAATGTCGCCGGAGCGGCTGCAGGAGCATCTGAAATTGCGTAGCCGCGCATCGCGCATTCCCGATAAAAAGAAGGAACAGTCCAAGAAGGCCTGCCGGAACTCCCGGCGGGCCTTTCCGCTTTTCGGTGCAGAAACTATTGGGTTATTCCCAACCGTTTGACTTAACCCAACGTTAACTGTTAAAGTTAACTATAGGTTAACAAATATCAAACGGGACAATAATCCGAGAAAGGGGTTAACAATGAACCAGTTTGAAACCCTGCGCCAGGATCTGCACGAGAACTACGGCCACGAGTACACGGCCGCGGAAATCGATGCCAAGCTCGATGAGGTTATTGCCAAGCACACCAAGAAGGCGGAGCTCGATGAATTCGTGCCGCTTTTGGTGGAGCGTGAGGTGCGCGACTACTTCGGTGCTCACCGCCTGCACGTTCGCTTTGCTGCCGGTACCAATAATGCGTTGGCTCAAGCCGCAGCGGAACTAACCCGCAAGCACGCCGGTGACGCCCTCTTTGTAGATACCGCCGTTGCTCACCCAGAAAACGAAGCGGAAGGCCACCTTGCCCACGTCATGAACGAGCGCGGCATGGGTGAGGCCCCGAATAAGTACCTCGATGAGGTGCGCACGGTAGCGATGCCGGATTACATCGTGTTCTTGGGCCGCGAGATCGAGCGCGATGAGGCGGGCAAGGACATCAAAATCTGGGATATCGCTGCCGCGGATACTGTGGAGGAGACGCGCGAATTGGCTGATGACCTCGAAGTCCGCGTGCTCTACATGCTCAACAAGCTGGGCATCGATCCGGTAACCGAGCCGGTCAACGCCTAGAAGCGATATGGGTTGGGCAGCTGGGAGGAGACGTTATTGTTAGCCACCCAGAAGCCCGCAAACCTATAGGGCATGTAGTGAGTGCCCATGCCGGGGCGCCATTCCGGCGTCCCCAGAAGCGGGGGAGTTTTGCGGTCGCGCTGCGGATATAGCCTTTCTGGCAGCGCGCCCACCATGGGGTGGTAGTCCTTGAGGACTCGAGCGAAGGCGGAGTCGAAGTCTTCCCGCGACAGATCCTGGGACAGGTCATTAATGCGCTGCGTTATCTGGCGCAAGCTGGCGTTGTCGGGCTGGCGGGAGAGCGCCGCTTGGGCGTCACCAAGCAGCCATTGCACCTCGCCTGCGCGCACCGCGGTATCGCCGGTGCAGAAATTTTCCAGGGAATCTATCTGTGCTGCGGCCGTATTGATTTGCTTGAGCGCTTTGTAGGCCTCCTTGATGGAAGCAGCGTGCAGGGAATAATCCTGGATGTTCTCCAGCGCCTTGAGCGTCGGCCGCGCATCAGTGTACTGATTGACCAGAGAGCGCCACTGTACCTTTAGGTAGTCGCCCGCCAAGGAGGAATGCAGGGCATTAATCCGCGCCTCCGTGCGCGCGATGAGCTCCTCGGCCCCGTCGCGAGCGCCCTTAATATAATCGAAGCGCTTGCGCACTCGGGCGCGGCGGATGAACAAGTAAGTAATGAGGCCAACCGCACCAAGGACCACGATCGCTAACGTAGCAGCAATGAACACGGACCACGTGGGCACATTCTGCGTATATTGCCGGCGCACGGTGGTATCCGCGGCGGCGCGCGTCGCCAAGATCATGCCGACGGTATAGTCATCGTCCGCCAGCGCCGGCCGCATCTGGTCCAAGATGCCGTCCATGCGGCCCTCGTCATAAATCTTGATGTCTTGGCACACCTCTGTGCCGCAGTGCACAGCCATACTATTGGGCTCAAAACCTACCGCGATGACGAGCACATTTTTCTGTAACTCACTTCCGCTGATGAAATGTGGATGCTCGCGGGCCAAGTCTTGGAATAGAGTCCGGGAAAAATCCTCGCCTGAATTCGGATACGTAGCGTAGAGAACCTCGTGCACGGAATCCGGCAAATGCATGGACTGTGCTTGCGATTTAATGGCGTCTTCGTCCGAATTGCTGAGGATTTGGGCGTGGTCCAGAAACTCCACCGCGGGCTTTTCCTCTGCGATAGCGGCGGGCGCGCTGGCTACAGTGAGAAGACCTACTGCTGCCACGCAAGGAACCCATCTCATGAGGTTCCATCATACGGGCTCCGCGTGTAAACCGTAGTACTTATGCAAAAGCAACTACGCTAAATCGCTGACTACTGTTTATACCGTTTGGAGAATCGAAGCTATCGTGACTGCCAACAACACCCAGGCCCATGAGCCCCTGCAGCGCATCCTGCTGCCTAAGCGTGGCGAGCCCTTTGATGTGCGGATGCTCTACCTCATCGAAGCCGAGCAAAACCGCGAACGCCTCAGCTGGTTTAACCGCACGTCCGTAACCATTCCTGCCGGCGAGGAAGCCTCTTTTGAGACCTACTTCAATGCCTTCCCGGCTTCTTATTGGCGCCGTTGGTCGCAGCTGCGCTCCGTCATTCTCAGCCTAGACATTGAGGGCCAGGCAAATATTTCCCTCTACCGCTCCAAGCAGGATGGCCAGCGCATTTCCGTGGCCAACCACCTGGTAGGCACAGGCCACCACGAGTTTGAGCTGCCGCTTAAAAACTTCGAGGACGGCGGCTGGTTGTGGTTCGATATCACCGCCGAGCAGGAAACCACGCTTGCCGACGCCGCCTGGTGCTCCCCCCATGCCCCCGGCCCGCAGCTGCTGCCGGACGGCACCGAACAGCCGGCGCAGGACAAGCGCGTGGCGGTTGGCATCCCCACCTTTAACCGCCCGACCGATGCCGTGGCAGCGCTCAAGGCGCTGGCCGAGGACCCGGTGGTAGATGAGATCATCGACTTCGTCCTCATGCCGGACCAAGGCAACCAGCACCCGGCCGATGAGCCGGGTTACGACGAGGCGGTGGCCCACTTTGGCGACCGCTTCCGCGAATTCCGCCAGGGCAACCTGGGCGGCTCCGGCGGCTACTCCCGCATCATGTACGAGGCGCTGGAGAATACCGATTCGCCCTTCATCCTGTACATGGACGATGACATCGCTATCGAGCCGGACTCCGTACTGCGTGCGGTTCAGGCGGCCCGCTACGCCGCCAAGCCCATTGTCGTCGGCGGCCAGATGCTTAACCTGCAGGAACGCTCCCAGCTGCGCACTACCGGCGAGCAGGTTAACCGTGCCGATTTCATGTGGGGCGCGGCGCCGCACGCCGTCTACGACCACGACTTTGCTAAGTACCCGCTGCGCGCCATCGGTACCCGCGAAACCCACCTGGATCCGAAGAAGTACGATTCCCGCGCGCTGCACCGCCGCGTTGACGTGGAGTACAACGGCTGGTGGATGTGTCTCTTCCCGCGCATCGTGGCAGAAACCAACGGCCAGCCGCTGCCGCTGTTTATCAAGTGGGACGATACCGAGTACTCCCTGCGCGCTGCGCGCAACGGATTCCCCACGGTGACCTGGCCGGGCGCCGCTATCTGGCACATGGCCTGGGCCGACAAGGACGATGCCATTGACTGGCAGGCCTACTTCCACCTGCGCAACCGCCTCATCGTTGCCGCGATGTACCACGAGGGACCGGCCAAGGGCATTACCAAGTCCATCTTTAAGTCCACCCTCAAGCACACCATGTGCATGGAATACTCCACCATGGCCATCCAAATTGAGGCCATGCGGGACTTCCTGGCCGGGCCGGACCATCTCTTCGACATCCTGGAGTCTTCACTGCCGCGCATCGCACAGATCCGCAAGAACTATTCCGATGCCGTCATCCTGGAATCCGCCGATGAGCTCCCATCTCCCACTGGCGCGCCGGGCGTGCCCACCCGCAATATCGGCGGCCGTCTGGCCAAGATTAAGAAGATCCCGTGGGCCATCAAGGGCCTCAAGCACCTCGTCAGCAAGGAAGACGCTGCGCACCATGAGGCGCCGCAGCTCAACCTCACCCCGGACGAGGCCCGCTGGTTCACCTTGTCCCGCGTAGATTCGGCCACTGTGTCCACCGCGGGTGGCACCGGCGTGGCCTTCCGCAAGCGTGATCGCGACCTAGCCAAGGACCTCGTGACCCAGACCCGCGAACTGCTGAAGGAAATCGAGGAAAACTTCGATGACCTGCGCGCCGAATACCGCGCAGCACAGCCGGAGCTGACCTCGCGCGAGTCCTGGAAGAAGGTCTTCGATGCCCAATAAGCTTTCTGTAGCAGAATCGCGCGTCCTCGAATCCATCCAGGGTGCGGCCTTCGACGTGCCCGGCGTGCTTCCCACCGCCCGCGGGCTTAGCCACTGGGGCGAGCATGCCTTGGGCTGGATAGGCAGCGCTGCGGTAGGGGCGGGCATCGACAAGCGCCGCCGCGAAGGCTGGGTCCGTGTTGGGGCCGCCGCCTTCCTCGCGCATGCCGCCAGCGTGGTGCTCAAGCGCATCGTGCGCCGCAAGCGCCCGGACTATCCGTACGTGCGCGTGGGAGTAAAAACGCCCTCTAAGCTCTCCTTTCCCAGCTCGCACGCGACTTCGACCACCGCATTCCTGGTGGCGGTAAGCCGCCTGACCGGCCGCAAGGCGCCCCTTTTCGGCGTGCCGGTAATGATGGCATCGCGTATGGTGCTCGGAGTGCACTACCCAACAGA
Source organism: Corynebacterium sp. UMB0012 (assembly GCF_030216265.1). Classification (NCBI taxonomy): domain Bacteria; kingdom Bacillati; phylum Actinomycetota; class Actinomycetes; order Mycobacteriales; family Corynebacteriaceae; genus Corynebacterium; species Corynebacterium sp. UMB0012. The sequence continues at coordinate 69,109 of NZ_JASOKQ010000008.1, read as the reverse complement.
TACGGCCGTGGGTGCGGCCATCGGCGCTGCTACCGCGGAGGTTGTGATGAAAGGAATGAAGCATGAGTGATGATGGAAACCAGCACTTTTTCCATTCGGAACCGCACACCTCCGGCGTAGATACCGGCCGCAAGCGCAAGCCGCCGAAGAATCTTGTCGATGGCATGATTAAGGCCCTGCGCCCCAAGCAGTGGGTCAAAAACGTCCTGGTGCTCGCCGCCCCCGCCGCAGCCGGCGCCGATGCGTTGTTCCATGGCCGCGTGCTTCTCGACGTCCTCTTGGCCTTCGTCGTCTTCTGCCTCGGCGCTTCCTCCATCTACCTGATTAACGATGCGAAGGACTGGCGCGAGGACCAAGAGCATCCGACCAAGCGCTTCCGCCCGATTGCCTCGGGCGTGCTGCCAATTAAGCTCGCCTATGTCATGGCCGTGGTGCTCATCGGCCTGTCCATTGGCCTGTCTTTCCTTGCCACTGCCGGCCCGCAGCTGGCTATCGTGATGGCGATTTATATCGCGTTGCAGTTGGGCTATTGCTTTGGCTGGAAGCATATGCCGGTGATCGATATTGCGCTGGTGTCCTCCGGTTTCATGCTGCGCACTATGGCCGGTGGCGTAGCCGCAGGCATCGAGCTGTCCCAGTGGTTCTTGCTGGTGGCGGCCTTCGGTTCGCTGTTTATGGCCTCTGGCAAGCGCTACTCGGAAATCCTGTTGGTAGAACAGACCGGCGCGAAAATCCGCAAGTCCTTGGAGGGGTATACTCCCACCTACCTGCGCTTCGTGTGGACCCTAGCCGCCACCGCTGTGGTCATCTGCTACACCTTGTGGGGCTTCGAACTCGCAAATGACGCCCAGACCGGTGGCGTGTGGTACCAGATTTCCATGGTGCCGTTTACCATCGCCATCCTCCGCTATGCGGCCGATGTGGACCGCGGCCAGGGTGGCGCACCGGACGAGATTGCACTGGAGGACCGCACTTTGCAGGTTCTCGCCTTGGCTTGGCTTGCCTGCATTGCCATGGCGGTTTATATCATGCCGTTGTTCTAGACACAGCGGAATCGATATAGAAATTTTCTGCGGGGCTGATAAACTTTCTCCCCGTGCTTAACACCGACCACAAGAGTATCGCCCGCTGGAGTGCCCCAGCGGCCGTTCTTGTGATCGGTGTTTTATCTTTCTGGGGCGGCTTCGCTCGCCGCTGGATTTCCGATGACGGCCTCATCGTCCTGCGTACCGTGCGCAATCTCGAAGCTGGAAACGGGCCCGTGTTCAATATGGGCGAGCGCGTGGAGGCCAATACTTCCACGCTATGGCAGTACCTCATCTTCCTTGTGCGCTGGGTTTCCCACGCAAACCTGGAAGGCATCGCCATTTACTTGGGTCTTTTCTTGGCGGTAGCGGCAATGGTTGTGGGCACGGGGGCGTCGGCAAGCATGCGCTCTGGAGCGGTCCTTCCGGCCGGCGCACTTGTGTATTTGGCCCTGCCACCGGCCCGCGACTTCTTTACCTCGGGCCTGGAATGGGGCCTGTGCATCTTCTACCTTGCGGTGCTGTGGTGGCTGCTGCTGCGGTGGTCGCGCCCGCGCCGCCACTCCGGGAGCAATAGCGACGCCTATTGGCTCGCCTTCTGGGCCGGACTGTCCTGGCTGGTGCGCCCAGAGCTCGCTCTGTACGGCGGCCTGGTGGGAATCGTGCTGCTCGTATCCCACCGCTGGTGGAAGATTCTTGCCGTCGCAGTGCCGCTGCCGTTGGCCTATGAGATTTTCCGCATGGGTTACTACGGCCTGCTGACCCCGCACACGGCCGTGGCCAAGTCCGCGGCGGGTTCCGAATGGGGCAAGGGCTTTACCTACCTGGCGGATTTTGCCGGACCGTACTGGCTCTTCCTGCCGCTTGTCGTGCTTGCCATTGCGGGTCTGTGGAAGGCGGACCTGCGCCCCACGGCTCTGCGATCCACCGCCACTGCCACGTATCTTTTTGTGGGCGCGGCGCTCATCCATACGCTTTACGTCTTGCGTGTGGGTGGAGACTTTATGCACGGCCGCATGCTGCTGCTGCCACTTTTTGCGTTTCTGCTTCCGATTTTTGTCGTTAGCGTACGCATGTGGATCGTCTCCGTCCTCTGCGCGGTGTGGGCGCTGGTTATCGTTCTGCGCGGCCATCCGGTGGATCGCAGCATCTATGCGGATGAAATTTCCATCGTGGACGAGCGCGATTTCTGGACCTATGCTACCCAGCGCCAGGATCCTCCCATGCGCGCCGAAGAGTTCCTTGGTGCCAAGTTTATGGAGGACTACCAGGAGGGCATCGACGAGCTAGAGGCCGGCGACGCCATGACCTTCCGCTATATCAAGGGCGAAGATAGGTTCTCGTGGACGGCCACGCCTGCAGACCCTTCGCGCACCGATCCGCCGACCGTTTACCTGCTCAATTTGGGCCTGTCTTCCATGAATGCGCCGCTGGATATTCGCGTGTTGGACAATATTGGCCTCAGCAACCCTTTGGCAGCGCGCCAGCCGCGCATCGAGGGCGGACGCATTGGGCACGACAAGAGCTTGGATATGTCGTGGCAGGTGGCAGATTCCGCGGCCGATATTGACGAGATCCCGGCGTGGATTGATAAGTACGAGGCGGCCAAGGCTCGCGCCGCGCTTGCCGACGCCGATTTTCAGAAACTCTTCGCCACATACAGGGAACCCCTAACTTGGGACCGTTTCTGGAAAAATATTAAATTCTCCCTGACCGACGGCCGGACCCTCACTTTTTCTGCTAATCCCTCTGACTACCTGCGTTAATCCCTTTAAATGCAGACTTTAGGGGGAACCTAAGTTACACTATTCTGTGACATTGTTATCGATCCGTGACGTTAACGGTATACAGGTTCCGGACGATAGAACTTAGTGACAATCACCGAGTAGTTTGAAGGAGAAAGATGACTGCATCCATCAAGGGTCGCGTCCTTTCAGTCATCATGGCAGTTGCCGTAGCTTTGGGCCTGGCCGTCGTGGCGGGTTCCCAGCCGGCAGAGGCAGCCAACCGCGACTGGCTGCGCCGTGACGCCACTGGTACGTGTGAGTGGGACAAGGTCGGCTGGTGGGTCCAGCGTTGCGACGTATGGTCCCAGGCTATGGGCCGCACCATTCCGGTGCAGGTTCAGCCGGCAAAGCGTGGCGGCAATGCTGCCCTTTACCTGCTGGATGGCCTGCGTGCCACCGAGCGCACAAACGCATGGGTAAATGACGTTAATGCTGCCAAGACCTACGAGCCGCACAACATCACCCTCGCTATGCCCGTCGGTGGTGCTGCTTCCTTCTATGCTGACTGGCAGGGTCCTGCTACCTACGACCTGGAAAATCCGGTCAACTACAAGTGGGAGACCTTCCTGACCAGCGAGCTCCCTGGCTACTTGGAGCGCAACTTCGGTGTTGCCCGCAACAATAACTCCATTGCTGGCCTGTCCATGGGCGCTGGTGCCGCTCTGACCCTGGCTGCTAAGCACCCGAACCAGTTCCGTCAGGCGCTGTCCTACTCCGGCTTCCTGACTACAACTGTCCCCGGTGCACAGACATTCATGCGTCTAGCCATGTTGGATGCGGGCGGATTCAACATCAACGCTATGTACGGTTCCCTGTTTAACCCGAAGCGTTTCCAGAACGATCCGCTGCTGCTTATTCCGAAGTTGCGCAATACCAACCTGTACATCTCCGCAGCCTCTGGTGTCCCAGGCGCCGGCGATAGCCACTACCTGCCGGAGCACCAAGCGGCAGGTGCCGCACTTGAGGTCGGCTCCAATATCACCACCCGCGTGTGGGAAGGCGCCGCTCGCCTGCAGGGTCTCAATCCAACCGTGAGCTACCCGGCCCAGGGGCTGCACAACTGGGAGCAGTTTGGCTACCAGCTCAACCGTTCTAAGCCCCAGGTGCTTAACGTTATGAACGCCTGGTAATTCTCGCGGCCTGATCCTCCTTCCTGATGGAAGGGGGATTTTCTTTTGCGCAGCATATCGAACAAATATGCGTCTAACTATTGCGGGTGTCTCGGCATTGCGGTATTCTATGGATGTCAGTTCGATTGGGTGTGCGAAATTATTCAGAGGGGGAGATTTCGTGACTACTGCTACCGCACCACCAAAACAGGCGTATTTTTCTACCAATGACATGGAAGACACCGTGTGTGTCATGGCCATGGTGCAAAGAATTCAATCATGGCAACTGTTCCAGGCAGTGTTGCCACAGTTAGAAGACGACGTTGATTGCACGCTGGCCGTGTTGTCTAAGAGGCTCGGTCTTTCGCGATGGCGGGTATCAAGTGCGATCCAAGCCCACTTTCGGATGCGCGAACTGCCGCTTACTACCGCGGTACAAACGGAACACTGGATTTTGGACCTTCCGCGACTCCAAGTCATTGACGTGGAATTGCGCCCCCTCGGCGAGGGCGAAGCGCAGATCCAACTGGTTGATGCGGCCTTGGCAGATTTCCTCACGCCCAAAGACCCAGGACAGCATGTGCCGACGGAACCGGAAATCCGAAATTTCCTGCGCGGATTCATTGATGGGCTGCTGAAGCCAGATTTGTCGGCGCAAATCGAGCGTGCAGTGTCGGTGTCCTATTCGGGTGGACAAGCCACGATCGTGTTGAAGACAGATAAGGCCACTGCGGTGGCGATCTCCAGGCATGTTGATAAAGCGGCAGCACAAGACGGGGTGTCAAAGGCGGAAGCGCTGGAAAATCTGATCTTTAACCGCACTAGTACCAAGGTGGTGATTAACACCTATCGTACCGGCGAGGATCCCTCCCGCGTTTTTATTCCTAGCGCCGGATGGTGCGATCTGGGGGAGGACTTAGCACATGACTCTGCGGTGCGAACTCTAACCGCCAAGGACGTCGAAAAGTATGTTCCCTCAGAAGAAATACGTGCCTGGGTGCAGGGACGGGATGCGACCTGCCGGTGGCCAGGGTGTTCAATGCCAGCGCACTATTGTCAACTGGATCACCGAGTGGAGTACGGCGACAAAGGGCCTACCAGTGTGGGAAATCTGGTGAGCCTGTGCCAGCATCACCATAACGTGAAGACGGATGGTCGGGTGCGATACATCATGGACCCGTTTACCGGAGATATTGTCTGGATGTTTGAGGATGGTACTTACGAAGTGGACCGAGCGGCAGGTCCTCTCGCACCCCGGAATATTCATTGGAAGCTGACGTGGGAGCGATTCCTCAAGCTTAGGAGGGGATCATTGCAAGGCTTGTGAGTTGGGACTATACAGGGGCGCATGTTCGCTATTGAGAATCCAAACACAGGCAAGAGTGAAGACCAGTTTGAACGTATCGATGATTCGCAGCGCGATGACATTCTAGACCGCTCCACCGCGGCCTACGATGCATGGCGGACCACTCGCATCGAGGAGCGTGCTGCGGTTTTGTCCCGCGCGGCTGATCTTTATGAAGAGCGCATTGATGAATTAGCCGATCATATCGGCCGCGAGATGGGCAAGCTGACCCGTTGGGCCAAGGCTGAGGTACAGATTGTTGCCGATATTTACCGCTATTACTCCGAGCACGCGCACGAGCTGCTTGCCGACGAGTACCTGCCGGCACAGAATGCCGACAAGACCGTAGTGCGCAAGGAGCCGATCGGTCCACTGCTGGGCATCATGCCGTGGAACTTCCCGTACTACCAGGTAGCCCGCTTCGCGGCGCCTAATCTGCTGCTGGGTAACACCATTGTGCTCAAGCACGCTTCCATCTGCCCGCTGTCTTCCCAGGCGTGCCAGGACATTCTGGAAGAGGCTGGTCTGCCGAAGGACGCGTACATCAATATCTACGCTTCCGGTTCCCAGATGGATGCCTTTGTAGCGGATAAGCGCATCAAGGGTGTTTCGCTGACCGGTTCGGAGGCTGCAGGCTCTGCCGTGGCCAAGACCGCTGGCGAAAATTACAAGAAGTCCGTGCTGGAGCTGGGCGGCAACGACCCGTTCCTGATTATTGATGATCAGAACTTGGAGTGGGTACTGGATCAGTACAGCCTGATCCGCATGTACAACACCGGCCAGGCCTGCAACGCGCCAAAACGCCTCATTGTTCTGGAGGACTTCTACGACCGCACCGTGGAGTACCTGGAGAAGAAGATTGGGGACATGAAGGTCGGCACTTATGACGACGAGAATGCCGACATTGGTCCGCTGTCCTCCATCGGTGCTCGCGATGAGATTGTGGAGCGCCTGGAAAAGGCCGCGGCCAATGGTGACGCCAAGATTCGCGTAGGTGGTAAGAAGATCGATCGCGAGGGCGCCTACATGGAGCCTGCCCTGCTTACCGACGTCGACCCATCCGCCGACGTAGGCTGCAACGAGATCTTCGGCCCAGTGGCGATTGTCTACAAGGCCAAGGATGTTGAAGAGGCTATCGAGATTGCCAATAACTCGGAGTATGGTCTGTCCAGCTCCGTGTGGGGTACCGACCTGGATGCCGCATTCGAGGTAGCAAACCAGCTCAACGATGGCATGACGTTTGTCAACGAGGCGTCGGTAACCGCAGCAGGCCTGCCATTCGGTGGTGTGAACCGCTCCGGCTACGGCCGCGAGCTGGCACGCTGGGGCGTCGGCGAGTTTGTTAACGAGCACCTGTACCGCGTCAGCGGACAGGATAACCCGGGCAACTCCCCGGCAATGTAGCGGCGTGTCAGTCTAGCGTAAGTCTCAAGTTCAACTTAAACTTGAGCACACGATAGACAGCTCACGCCGCAGGCATCGGTCCGGGGGAGGGGAACCCTCGGAAAGGTACCGCGGCAAATCTTCAAGGATGTTTACCTATGCGCAAAAGCACTTCCCCGAGCAAAGCTCGCAAGGGCCTTGCAGTGGCCGCAGTACCTACCGCTATTGCCGTGGGTTTGGCTCTGCTGCCAAACGCCACCGCACAATCTTCCGTAGGCGATCTCTCTTCCGCAATCGGCGGCGATTCCAGCCTGTCCGATCATTTCGCGCCCAAGGAGCCGCCCGCTCGCACCCCGCTGAACACCGAATACCCGGATGTTAAGGGCCTGCCGGAGGGCGTGAAGATCAACCGCGTGGAGTACCTGACCAACCGCCACCTGATGGTCTACATCAAGTCCGCGGCTATGCCGGACAAAGAGCAGAAGGTGCAGATCCAGCTGGCTCGTGACTGGTACTCCCACCCGGAAAAGAAGTTCCCAGAGGTATGGGCGCTCGACGGCCTGCGTGCACGTGACGATGAGTCCGGCTGGACCATCGAGACCAATATTTTGAACCAGTACGCTGACCGTAACGTCAACCTGATTATGCCGGTTGGCGGCGAGTCTTCCTTCTACTCGGACTGGGAGCAGGCAGACCGCGGTAAGCGCTACATGTGGGAGACCTTCCTGACCAAGGAACTAATCCCCATTTTGGACAATGAGTACCGCTCGAATCACAAGCGTGCGGTCACCGGCCTGTCCATGGGCGGCACCGCCGCGATGAACTTGGCTGAGCGCAACCCGCACCTGTTCAACTTTGTGGGTTCCTTCTCCGGTTACCTGGACACCACTACGCGCGGCATGCCGGAAGCCATCATGGCTGCGCAGCGCGATGCCGGCGGTTATGATTCCCGCAAGATGTGGGGTGAGCCAGGTTCCCAAAACTGGATCGACCACGATCCGAAGCTGGGCATTGAAAACCTGAAGGACATGAAGGTCTATGTCTCTGCAGGTTCGGGCAAGGACGATTTTGGCAACGCCAACTCCGTAGCCAAGGGCCAGGCCAATCTCGCCGGCGTAGGCTTGGAGGTCATTTCCCGCATGTCCACCCAGACCTATGTGGACTACGCAAAGCGCGCCAAGATTAACCCAGTGATTAAGTTCCGCCCATCCGGCGTGCACAGCTGGGAATACTGGCAGTTTGAGATGCAGCAGGCATGGCCCTACATCGCAGATGCCCTCGAGATGGACAAGGCTGATCGCGGTGCGGACTGTGAGGCCATTGGTGCCATCGCCAAGGAAACCAAGAGCGGCGTCATTGGCTCTTGCTTGAATAACGAGTACGACGTCGCCAAGAAGGGCAAAGCCCAGGACTTCGAGTCTGGTACCGCTTACTGGTCCCCGGATACCGGTGCGCACGCCCTCTTCGGCCGCATTGGTGCACGCTACGCCGAAATCGGCGGACCTACCTCCTGGCTGGGCTTCCCTAAGACCGGCGAGTCTAAGACCCCGGACGGCAAAGGCCGCTTCGTGCACTTCGAGCACGGCTCCATCTACTGGTCCCCGGAGACCGGCGCGTGGGAGATTACCGGTGATATGTTCCAGGCCTGGGGCAAGAACGGCTACGAAAAGGGCGACCTGAAGTACCCGACCGGCTCGGTTAAGAAGGTCGGCGAGGGCTACATGCAGGAATTCCAGGATGGCATCCTGACCCGTAACCCGGATGGCTCCAACCAGGTAGTCCACGGCGCTATCGGCGCCAAGTACAAGGACATGGGCGGCGCTGAATCTGCGCTTGGCTTCCCGACGTCCGGTGAGAACGCCGTCAACGGCGGCTTCTTCCAAACCTTTGAGAAGGGCAGCATCTACTGGTCCCCGAAGACTGGTGCGCACTACATCTTGAAGAGCAAGATCATGGACCGCTGGGGCCAGGCTGGCTGGGAGCAGGGCGAGTTCGGTTGGCCTACCTCTGACTATTCCGAGATTGCCGCTGGCGGCCTGAGCCAGGAATTCCAGCACGGCAAGATCAGCGAGGTCCTCGGCCAGGTTCGGACCGAGAAGAAGTAGCAATGCGCAAGCTAGTAGTTGTGGGCGCGGCGCTGTGCTTGGGTCTTGCGGGCTGCGATTCCGCCACGGTGGATAGCGAACCGCCGCAAGAGACCGAGGTCGCGCCCCTCGAGCGGGAGTCCGAGGCCCCTTCCTCTTCTTCGGAGACGGCCACCTCTAAGTCGCAAGAAGACCGCGGTGCGCGCGAGATCTCTGAAATCCCGTCCGCTGAGGTGCCGGAACAGGACGCCAAGTACTTGGACAAGCTCAAGGACGCCGGCGTTAACGTCGATGGCGTAGAGGATCAGCTCCTTGGAGCCGGCAAAGCGGCTTGTGACGAGAATGAGGTCACCATTTCTGCGGTTGCTGGCCAGCTCATCGAGCAGCAGCGCGCCACGCAGAGTTTTGAGGAGCTTTCCCAGCTCATCAAGGATTCCGCACGTTCAGGGATTTGCTAGGTTTACCTGGTACAACTAATCCATGCGAAAAACTATTACCGTTGTCGCGGCCCTCGTCGTTTTAGCTGTCATCGGCGTGGGCGCGTCGCGTTACCTCAACCAAGGCACTGATTCCCCTGCTCCGCACACCACGGAGCAGGCTGCGCCGCCGCAACCGCAGCAGCCCGAGTGGTGCCCCCGTGTGGAGTTCATTTCTGCCCCGGGTACCTGGGAGTCCGCGGCTGACGACGACCCCATTAATCCTTCTGCGAACCCGCGCTCGTTCATGTTGTCTATTACGAAGCCGCTGCAGGAGGCCTACGGGGACGACGTGAAAGTCTGGACTCTTCCCTATACCGCGCAATTTAAAAACATTAATGCGCAACATGAGATGAGCTACGACGATTCCCGCAATGAGGGAACCGCCAAGATGAATGACGAGCTGCGTAGCGTTCACCAAAGCTGCCCAGCTACCAAGTTCATTGTGAGCGGCTTTTCTCAGGGGGCCGTGATTGCTGGCGACGTTGCCGATGAGATTGGTGGCGGCCAGGGCGTGGTTCCGGCGGAAAACATCGCAGGCGTGGCCCTTATCGCTGACGGCCGCCGTCAAAATGGCGTCGGGCAAAACCCAGGCCGCAAGGTGGGCGGTGTGGGTGCTGAAATTGCCCTTCAGCCGGTATCCGGACTGGTTCAGCCCATCGTGCCGGGGGCTTCCATGCGTGGTGCGCGCCAGAATGGGTTCGGTAGCCTCGCGGATCGCACTTTCCAGATTTGTGCGCCCAATGATTCGGTGTGTGATGCCCCGCCAAACGTGACTAATGCGCTAGAGCGCGCGCAGGGGTTGATTGCCGCGAATGGCGTGCATGCGCAGTACGCCTCTAATAGTGGCGTTATCGATGGCACGACTGCCAACCAGTGGGTAGTGGGCTGGGCCCGCCAGCTTATCGACGCCGCGTAACAACCATTCCCCCAACTCCGATAGTTTTATTACCGAAACCATTTACCTAAGGAGAATCGATGGATCTAAAAGCGCAGATGGGGCAGTTCTTAGCGCCCGAGTTCACCTTGGCCCAGTTGGCAGAGAAGCTCTTCCAAGCGGAGACCGACCCAGACCGCGTGGTGATGCGCCAGTGGATCTACGGTGAGGAAGAAACCTGCCGGGAGCTCACCCGCGCACAGGTCAATAACCGCATCAAGGTGGTGGCGGCGCGCCTGCAGCAGGTGGCAGAGCCGGGTACCCGCGTGGCTATCTTGGCTGGTAATTCACCAGAATACGTCTTCGGCTTTTTGGGCGCTCTATACGCGGGCATGGTGCCGATTCCGCTATATGACCCCAACGAACCGGGGCACTCGGACCACCTCAAGGCCGTATTTGGTGACTGCGAACCGTCCATCGTGGTGACTAACCGCGTATCGGCGGCGGCAGTGCGCACGTACTTTTCCGCTCAACGCGAGCGCCCGCGCATCATTTCCCTCGACGCCCTTCCTGATTCTTTGGCTTCCTCCTGGACTCCTGTGGAGGGAACCGCAGAAGACACTGCTTTCCTGCAGTACACTTCCGGTTCCACCCGCACCCCGGCCGGCGTGGAGCTCACCAATCGCGCGATTATTACCAACGTGGCGCAGATCTTCCAGGCACTGCAGCTGCAGATGCCTGCCCGCATCGTTTCATGGCTGCCGATGCACCACGATATGGGTATCATCCTTGCCGTATTCGTCACCATTTTGGGCCTCGACTTCGAGATGATGACCCCGCGCGATTTCATCCAGCACCCGGATCGCTGGGTCCGGCGCCTCACCGCGGGCAAGCAGGCCACCTATGCCGCCATCCCGAACTTTGCCTTGGAACTCGCCGCTCGCCATGCCAAGGATGCAGATTTCTCGCACGTGGGCGGCATCATTATCGGTTCCGAGCCGGTGACCGAATCGGCCGTGGACTCCTTCCTCGATGCCTTCAGCGTGGACCGTTCCGTACTGCGCCCGTCCTATGGTCTGGCAGAAGCGGCGCTTATTGTGTCTACCCCGCAAACTGACAAGCGCCCGGTCATCTCGCACTTTAACCGCGCGGAGCTAGCCGCAGGTCGCGCCGTCATCGAGGATAAATCCGATGGCACCGTTGCTTATGCCTCCAATGGACAGTGCGTTCCGCACCAGCACCTCGCCATTGTGGATCCGGAAACGCGCGCCGAGGTAAAGGACGGCGTTATCGGAGAAATCTGGGTCCACGGTCCCAACATGGCCACCGGCTATCTCAACCGCCCAGAGGAAACTGCTGCGACCTTCCGCAATACCCTGGGTGAGCGTCAACAGGATGGCCTGCCGGAAGACGATTACTGGATGGCCACCGGAGACTTGGCGGCCATCGTGGATGGGGAACTGTATATCACCGGCCGCCTGAAGGATCTCATCGTCATTGCTGGACGCAACCATTATCCGCAGGATATTGAGGGCACGGTGCAAGCCGCTTCCACGCAGGTTCGCCCGGATTCCGTTGCTGCCTTCTCCGTGGAAGGCAATGACTCTGAGTCCCTCGTCCTGCTGGTGGAGCGCGCCGATGATGCGCAGCCGTCCGGCGATGCCGAGGCCACCGAGGCCATTCGCACCGCGGTCACTGCCCACCATGGCATCACTCCGGATGACATCGTGTGGAAGGCACCTGGCGAAATCAACCGCACGTCCTCCGGCAAGATTGCGCGCCGCGTAGCCAAGAAGAACTATGTGGGATTCTGATATATCGCTAACAAAGTGACAAAATATAGCGATATACCCCTACGCCATTTAGTAATTTTCCGTAACGAAAGACCTTTTTATGACCATCGAGCAACTGCGAGCATGGCTGCGTGACTGGGTCGCCCAGGCCACCGGTGTTTCCGCCGAAGAGATCCTAGATTCCAAGCCTTTGGAAAATTATGGCCTCTCCTCGCGGGATGCTGTAGTGCTATCCGGCGAGCTGGAAAACCTTCTGGGCACCCGCCTCGATGCCACCGTGGCATATGAGTATCCCACCATCGAGCTGCTGGCGGACCGCCTGCTGAACGCACCTGCGGCGCCCCAACCAGAAGAGCACGCCCCGCGGATCGCGCAGGGATCCGACGTTGCGGTCATTGGTCTTTCCGGCCGCTTCCCGGGCGCCAAGAATGCCCAAGAGTTCTGGTCTATGTTGGCGGAATCCCGCGCAGGCACCGGCCCGTTGCCAGTGGGCCGGTGGTCCGAGTACTCCGCCGATCCGGTCATGAGTGAGAAGATCGCTCAGCAGAATACCGATGGCGGTTACCTTGAAGATATCGCCTCCTTTGATGCGGAATTTTTTGGCCTGTCCCCACTTGAGGCCGCCAATATGGATCCCCAGCAGCGCATCCTATTGGAGCTGGTGTGGGAAGCGCTAGAAAACGCCGGTATTCCCGCCAATGAGCTGCGTGGCACGCAGACCGGCGTGTACATGGGCTCGACCAATAATGACTACGGCATGCTCATCGGCGCGGATTCCGCCGAGATGCACCCGTATGCGCTGACCGGCATTTCTTCCGCCGTGGTTGCCAACCGCATTTCCTACGCCCTGGATTTCCGCGGCCCTTCCATCAACGTGGATACGGCCTGCTCCTCTTCCCTGGTTGCGGTGAATCAGGCGATGAAGGATCTGCGCACGGGGAGCGCAGACGTGGCGCTGGCAGGCGGCGTGAATATTCTGGCCGCCCCGCATGCGTCCACGGCGTTCTCGGAGTTGGGCGTTACCTCTCCAACGAGCGCCATTCACGCCTTTTCTGACGACGCCGATGGCATCGTGCGTGCCGACGCCGCCGGCGTCCTCGTGCTCAAGCGCTTGGAGGACGCAGAAGCGGACGGCGACGATATCCTCGCCGTCATCAAGGGCTCGGCCGTCAACTCCGATGGCCACTCCAATGGCCTGACCGCCCCGAACCCGGAGGCACAGGAGGATGTGCTGCGTCGCGCCTATGCTGATGCGGGCGTAAATCCGCAGGACGTGGACTATATCGAGGCCCACGGCACCGGCACCATTCTGGGCGATCCGATCGAGGCCTCCGCCCTAGGCCGCGTGCTCGGCGCGGGGCGTGGGGTCGATACTCCTATTTTGCTCGGCTCGGCCAAGACCAATATCGGCCATTCTGAATCCGCCGCGGGTGTGGTCGGCCTCATTAAGGTCATCCAGGCCATGCGCAATGACGTGATTCCGGCCAATATCAATTACTCGGCGCCGAACCGCTATATCGATTTCGAGGCCGAGCACCTCGAGGTAGTCGAGGATCCACGCGAGTGGCCCGAGTACTCCGGCCACAAGGTCGCTGGCGTATCTGGCTTTGGTTTCGGCGGCACCAATGCACACGTTGTGCTCACCGATTACCGCGGCACCCCGGCCGAGCGCGAGCCCCAGCTTTCCACCGAAACGGTGGCATTGCCGGTCTCTGGCCTATTGCCTTCGCGCCGGGCGCGCGCTGCGGCCCTGTTGGCAGACTTCATTGAAGCGGAAAAGCCCGCGCTTGTCGACGTCGCCCGGACCGTCGCTCGCCGCAACCACTCCCGTTCCCGCGCCGTCGTGACGGCTAGCTCCACCGAGGAAGCGGTCAAGCGTCTGCGCCAGGTAGCTGAGGGCAAGGTTTCCGTTGGCATCGCCGCTGCGGATTCCCCGCAGGTCCCGGGCCCAGTATTTGTTTACTCCGGTTTCGGATCCCAGCACCGCAAGATGGCCAAGGACATGATTGCGCTCTCGCCGCAGTTCAAGGCCCGCTTGGAAGAGCTCGATGCCATCGTGGACTTTGAGTCCGGCTGGTCCATCCTGGATATCGTCAACGACGACGCCCAAACCTATGACACCGAGACCGCCCAGGTGGCCATCACCGCCATTCAGATTGCATTGACGGACCTGCTCGCTTCCTTTGGCGTGCGCCCAGCCGGCGTGATGGGCATGTCCATGGGCGAGATCGCAGCGGCCTATGCCGCAGGCGGCATCTCCGCAGAGGACGCCATGGTTATTGCCTGCCACCGCGCGCGGCTGATGGGTGAGGGTGAGGCGTCGCTAAGCGATGCCGAGCAAGGAGCCATGGCCGTCGTAGAGCTCTCGGCCGAGGATATTGCCGCGCTCGACGGCAATATCGAACCCGCCGTGTATACCGGACCCGGTATGACCACCGTGGGCGGCCCCCGCCAAGAGGTGCTGGACCTGGTGGAAAAGCTCGACGGCGAGGGCAAGTTCGCCCGTGCGCTCAATGTGAAGGCCGCCGGGCATACCTCGGCCGTGGACCCCATCCTGGGCGAGCTGCATGCAGCCATCGCCGGCATGGAAGCCAAGCCGCTGCACACCCCGCTGTTTTCCTCCGTAGATAAGGGCGAGGTTTATCGTCCTGGTACCACCGTGCACGATGAGGATTACTGGCTGCGCATGACCCGCCACTCGGTCTACCTGCAGGATGCCACCGAGGCGGCCTTCAACGCCGGCCACACCCAGCTGGTAGAAATCTCACCGAACCCGGTAGCGCTGATGGGCCTCATGTCCACCGCCTTCGCCGTGGGCAAGGCCGATGCACAGCTGCTATATGCGTTGAAGCGCAAGGTGGATCCCACCGAGTCCTTGCTGGATCTGCTCAGCAAGCTTTATGTTGCCGGCATGCCGGTAGATTTTGGCGCGGTCTTTGGCTCTGGTGCGCGCGTAGAGGCGCCCTATACCCAGTTCAACCGCCAGCGCTTCTGGACCAACGCGCGTCCGTCGGCCGGCGTATCCGGCCTGCCGGGCGCACGCGTCAACCTGCCAGAGGGAAAGGTGGCCTTCTCTACCAATGCGGACCAGGCACCATCCGCGCTGGCCATCGTGGAGGCCGCGGCCGAGGCCGTCAAGCCTGGGGCGCGCATCATCGCCACCGAGGAACACGCCGACCTGCCACCGCGCGGTGAAGTCACCACGGTGGTAAGCCAGTCCATCGGTGGCATGTCCGTGGCCGTCTACGCTGTCCGGGGTGCGCAGACCGAGCTTTTGGCGGAAGGCTTCGCCTCCGCCTTGGACTTGGGCGCGGCGCCCATCCCGGGCGTGGCCGATGTGCCTGAAAGCGAGCCTGCAGCAACCGCAGAAGTTGATGCCGTACGCTGGGATCCTGCGGAGGAAACCGTGGAAGACCGCCTCGCGCTCATCGTGTCGGAATCCATGGGCTACGACGTCTCTGACTTGCCGCGCGAGTTGCCGCTCATTGACTTGGGCTTGGATTCCCTGATGGGCATGCGCATTAAGAATCGCGTGGAAAATGACTTCCAGATTCCGCCGCTGCAGGTGCAGGCGCTACGTGATGCCTCTTTGGCCGACGTCATTGCCATGGTGGAAGAGGCCGTAGCCGGCGGCAGCGTGGATACCAGCGACATTGCTTCTGCGGATACTCCTGCACCAGAAGAAGACGAACCCGGCCAGGGCGTCGGCGTTGCCCCGCGCGATGCCTCGGAGCGCATGGTCTTTGGCACGTGGGCTACCTTTACCGGTAAGGCAGCTGCGGGCGTTACCTCGGCGCTGCCTGAGGTAAGCGATGAGGTAGCGACCCAGATCGCCGAGCGCCTCACCGAGCGTGCCGGCATCGAGGTCACCGCCCAGCAGGTCCACGAGGCTGAGGCGCTAGAGACTTTGGCCGACCTCGTCCGGGAAGGACTGGAGACCGAGGTAGAAGGCAATATCCGCGTCCTGCGCGAGGCTGATGGTCCTGCCGTATTCATGTTCCACCCAGCTGGCGGCACCACTGTGGTCTACCAGCCGCTGACCCGCCGCCTGCCCGAGGACGTGGCAGTCTACGGCGTAGAGCGCATTGAGGGCTCGCTGGAGGAGCGCGCTGAGGCTTATATCGAGGACATCCTGCACTACGCTCGCGGCCGCAAGGTCGTGCTCGGCGGATGGTCCTTCGGTGGCGCGCTGGCCTACGAGGTGGCCTATCAGCTGCATCAGCGCACCCAATGCGGTCAGGATTCGGCGGACGTGGCGTTCATCGCGCTGCTGGATACCACCCAGCCGTCGAACCCAGCGCCGGATACCCCGGAAGAAACCCGTGCCCGGTGGGAGCGCTACGCGGCCTTTGCTAAGAAGACCTACGGCCTGGACTTCGAGCCGCCGTACGAGATGCTTGAGACCATGGGCGAAGATGCGCTCATGACCATGTTGGCGGAGTTCCTCGCTACTACCGACGCCTCTGAGCACGGCCTTGCCGCCGGCGTTCTGGAGCACCAGCGCGCTTCCTTCGTGGATAACCAGATTCTGGCCAAGATCGACTTCCATCGCTGGGCCGATGTCACCGTGCCGGTTCTGCTTTTCCGTTCCGAGCGCATGCACGACGGTGCGATTGAGCTGGAGCCGCGCTACGCTGAGATTGACCCCGACGGCGGTTGGGGAGTTATCGTTAAGGATCTAGAAATTGTGCAGCTGCAAGGTGATCACCTAGCAGTGCCCGACGAGCCGGCCATCGGCATCGTGGGCAAGCATATGGACGAATGGATCGAGGAGAAGATACGTGGCGGCCAAGCAGACAACCGCTGAGAAACTCGCTGACCTGCGCGAGCGTCTGGACAAGGCGCAGGACCCAGGCAGTGAGCGCTCCCGCAAGCGCCGCGACGAGGCTGGGCGCACCACCCCTCGTCAACGCATCAATGAATTGCTAGATGAGGGTTCCTTCGTCGAAACCGGCTCCTTGGGCAAGACTCCAGGTGACCCTGACGCCATCTATTCCGATGGCGTGGTCACCGGTTATGGCCGCATCTCCGGCCGCCCTGTGTGTATCTACGCCCACGATAAGACCGTGTACGGCGGCTCAGTCGGCGTGACCTTTGGTAAGAAGGTCACCGAGGTCATGGACATGGCCATCAAGATTGGTTGCCCGGTCATCGGTATTCAGGATTCGGGCGGCGCCCGCATTCAGGATGCAGTCACCTCGCTGGCCATGTATTCCGAGATTGCCCGCCGCCAGCTCCCGCTGTCCGGCCGCAGCCCGCAGATTTCCATCATGATGGGCAAGTCCGCCGGTGGCGCCGTCTATGCTCCTGTGACCACGGACTTTGTCATTGCCGTGGATGAGGAAGCAGAAATGTATGTCACCGGCCCGAACGTCATCCGTGAGGTTACCGGTGAGGACATCACCTCCGCCGAGCTGGGCGGTGCTCGCCAGCAGGAGCTCAACGGTAACGTCTCGGCGGTCGTCCCTTCCGAGGACGACGCCTTTGATATGGTCCGCGATCTCCTCGATCACCTGCCGCTGACCTGTTTTGATGAGGCGCCGGAGTTTGCTGCGCCTGCCGACGCCGAAGTGGCCGAAGACGAAGAGCTCAATGCCTTCATGCCGGATGACACCAATGCTGGCTACGACATGATGGACTTGTTGACCCAGTTGGGCGATGACGAGGATCTCATTGAGATTCAGGAGAACTTCGCGCCCAATATGATCACCGCTTTCGGTCGCATCGATGGCAAGACCGTTGGCTTTGTGGCCAATAACCCCATGCACCTTGCGGGCTGCATTGATGCCGACGCCGCCGATAAGGGCGCGCGCTTCATCCGCATCTGCGATGCCTATAATATTCCGCTGGTCTTCGTAGTGGATACCCCGGGCTACCTGCCGGGCGTGGAACAGGAAAAGGTGGGACTTATCCACCGCGGCGCCAAGTTTGCCTTCGCCGTGGTGGAAGCCACCGTGCCGAAGGTCTCGCTCATCGTGCGCAAAGCCTACGGCGGTGCCTATGCGGTGATGGGCTCGAAGAACCTGACCGGTGATATCAACCTGGCGTGGCCGACCGCGCAGATCGCCGTGATGGGTGCGGCCGCTGCCGTGGTGATGATTGCAGGTAAGCAGCTCGATGCCGCCGAGACCCCGGAACAGCGCGAAATGACCAAGAAGATGTTCATGGACTTCTATGATGAGACCATGACCGCTCCTTATGTCGCGGCCGAGCGTGGCTATCTAGACGCTATGATTCAGCCGAATCAGTCCCGCTTGGCGCTCCGTCAGGCACTGCGCCAACTGGCCACCAAGCAGGAAAGCGATCTGCCGAAGAAGCACACTATTGCGCCGATGTAATGCCTTGTGCTTGGATAGCATATAAAGAGCTAATCCTAGTGAAGGAGTTATTTATGATTTTGTCTAGCGCTGTGGATATCGTCAGCGAACTTATCGGTTTCATCGTTGATATTCTCAATCAGGCAGGCGTACCGGTAATCTCCAAGTAAGTGGAGCAAAAAATAAGGAGGGTTAAACCCTCCTTATTTTTATTTGCGGGCGAAAAGCCGCCAGCCAAAGAAAAATAGTGCGGACATCACCGTCGCTACGATAAGGAAGCTCCAGTGCGGCAGGCGGCCGTTGACAAGCATCCACAGCGCCATACCGCCCACGACGGTGCTCAGCCAGACGATTCCGCCTTCCTTCCACTTGCCTTGCGCTTTGGTAGCCAGGATGATGACCCAGCCGATAAGCGCGCCTACGGCCCAGGGCCAAAAGGCATCTACCCAGGTGGAAAAGCTCAATCCGCCGTGGGCGAGGCGGGCAGCCACGGCGAAGAGCATCAGGGCGATGATATCGATAATGGGGGCGATTCTCATGCGTTTTCCTTTCGGTTCAAGGCGGCGTAGGTAATGCCCTTGCGGGCATAGTGCCAGAAGTAGATTAGCCAGCCAATGATGGTGATCAAGGCAAAGGAGATAAGGCGGTAGATGATGGCCGCGCCGGTAGCGTCCACCGCGGTCATACCCGTGGCCACAAGAGTGGCGATGATCGCGGCTTCCACCGTACCGAGGCCGGCCGGCGTGACCTGAGCGGAACCGGCAAGCTTAGCGGTGAGATAGGCCAGCGCCACGCCGGCCATCGTCGTGGTGTCCTCGCCCGCGTGCAGCGCTGGCAGGTGGCCGGTAACGGCCCACACACAGCCCCATAGCGAGACCATATCGATCAGGCGGTTGGCCAGGGAGTAAAAAGATACCCAGGCGAATTGGCGGCGGGTGAGGTGTACCTCTTCCAGATTCTTGACCTGGTCTACGAGGGCCTCGCGCTTGGAGCCTTTAATGAGCTTCTGGCGGTTGAGCCAGCGAATGATTTTATCCGGGTGATTGGTCAGCCAGAAGAGGCCGCCAGAAAGCGCCAGCATGAGCACCAAGGTGCCGATGAGGGACCAGAGCGCCATATCCGCGTTCAGAAAGAGCACGCCGCCCAAGCCAATGAGCACGAGCCACATCGTGGAAATTGCAGAGGACAGCACGAAGAACCAGCCACACAGCATGACGGACGCGCCCCATGTGCGCTGCACGTAGAAGGTGAGGATGGCGGAAAAGGCCGGGCCGGCCGGAAGAGTGGTGGACCAGGCATTAGCGGCCAACGTCAGTGCTGCGGTTTCTGCGGCCGGCACCTTGATGCCGCCGGCTCGAATGAGCAAGCGCATGACCTCGCCCATGGCGAGTACCGCCACGATGGAGGCGATGACTACGAGTACTATCGCAGCGGGATCGGAGTGGGACAGCCGCGAGAAGCCTTCGCGCAGGAAGTCCAGCTCATCGCGGAAGACATAAACCAAGACCAGCAGGACGATGAACGAGGCGATGAGGCGCAGCCAATTCTTCACTTACTTACCCCCTTCGAGGCGTTTTTTGAGTTCAGTGAAGGGAACAGTCTTGCCGCGGTGCGTCGCACCGCCGGTCAAGGTGGTGGTGGCGTGGCGCAGCCAGCTAGGGGCCCACCAGTTATCCTCGCGCAGCAAGTGCATGACGGCCGGGACGAGGAGCATGCGGACAATGGTGGCGTCGATAAGCAGGGCAAAAATCATGCCGTAGGCAATGTATTTCATCATCACGATATCGGAGAAGCCGAAAGCGCCGGAGACCACGATCATGATGAGCGCCGCTGCGGTAATAATGCCGCCGGTATGCGCGGTGCCGGCCGCAATGGACTCGTCGGTAGAAGCGCCGCGCCGGCGGGCCTCCACCATGCGGGAGACCAAAAAGACCTCGTAATCGGTGGACAGGCCGTAGACAATGGCGATGATGAGCACCAGGATCGGGCTCATGAGCGGGCCGGGCGTGAAGTTGAGGAAGTCCGAGCCCAAGCCGGCAACAAACATCAGCGTCAAGATGCCCAGCGTTGCGCCCAAGGTCAGCAACGTCATCACAATGGCCTTGAGCGGCAGTACAAAGGAGCCGAAGACAAGGGCCATGAGCAGGAATGTAGCCAGCACCACGTAGAGCGCCATCCACGGCAGCGTGTGGAAGAGTGCATCGAGGGACTCCACCTCCATGGCGGGAGTACCGCCCACGTAGAGGTTCACACCCTCAGGGGCCTTGACCTTTTCCAGTTCGTGCACAATCTTCGCGTAATCATCGCGGTCTTCAATGCCGGCGGAAAGGACGGTAGTGCCGTCCTTGGTGGCAGTCGTCGGCGCCATGGGCTCGGTGAGGCCGTCGAGGCCGCGGACCTGCATGACGACGTCGACAAGCTGCTGGTTCGAGGCATTTTCTACCACGAGCTTGACCGGCTCCGTGCGGAAGGCCGGGAACTCTTCGTTGAATTTATCCTGTGCCACGCGGGTGTCCTGGTCAGGCGGCAGGTAAGACTCGTTGATGCCGCCAAAGGTGATGCTCATAATGGGCAGGGTCAGGGCAATGAGCAGGCCGCATACCGCGATGGTCAGCCCGCGGGCATGGCGCATGGCCCAGCGCGGGAGCTTATACCACCAGGTGTCCTGAATAGTGCGTGCCGTCCGCGAGGTGCGGCGCACGGACCAGGTATCGATCTTGGGGCCGAGCATGCCAAAAATGGACGGCAGCACGGTGACCGAAAGGAGCGCGGCCAAGCCGACTGCAGAAATGGACCCATAGGCCACGGATTTCAGGAAGGCTTGGGGGAAGAGGAAGAGACCGGAAAGCGCAACGGCGACCATGGCTGCGGAGAAAACCACAGTTTGACCGGCTGTCGCGGTGGTGGTGGCCACCGCCTCCTCCGTGGAGCGGCCCTTGTCCAGCTCTTCGCGGAAGCGCGAGACCATAAAGAGGCCATAATCGATGGCTAGGCCAAGCCCCAGCAGCGTGACGACGGCCTGGGCAAAGACATTGACCTGCGAGAAGCCGGCCAGGATGGACAAGATGCCCAAAGAGCCCAAGATGGAGAGGCCGCCGACCACCAGCGGCATGCAGGCCGCGACGACGGAGCCAAAGACCACCAGCAGGAGAATACCTACCAGTGGAAGGGCGGCCTTTTCGGCGCGGGAAATATCGTGGGACATTCCCTCATCCAAGGCATCAGCAACCGCCGTGGCACCCGCAATCTCCACCGGTGCGGTGGTATCCGTGAGAGCGCCCTCGATGGCGCGGAAATCCTTCAGCGTCTGCTCATCATCGCCTTTCAGGCCGATAGCGGCGAAAGCCAGCGAGTGATCAGCATTGACCAGGTTCGGGTTCTTCGTGTCGAAGTAGCTGGTCACCGAGTCAATCTGGTCCGGATACTCCGATTTCAACTGCGCCAAGTGCTGCTTGGCAGCATCGAAGTTCTCATCGGGGGAATGGAAGAGCAAGATGACATCGCCGGAGTTATCGCGGCCGAATGCTTCCTGCTCGATCTGGGCCGCGCTTGTCGACGCCGCATTGGGATCCTCCCAGCCCTCCTGGCTCATGCGGTCTTCGAGCTGCAAACCAAAGCCGATAAAGAGCGCAAGGATAGCGGCGACGATGACGGCGGGGATGAGCCGGCGGTGCGCATAGGAAAAACGTCCCCATTTTTCAAACATTGGGGCAGCCTCCTAGCGGTTATTAAGCAGCGCAGCCAGGGGACGGAATGGCTGCAGCCATGCACCACCCTCAGGCAGGTTATCCAGGTTCACGCGCGGTAGCGGCTCGCGGAATACACCCTCGATATCTTCCAAGTCCACAAAATTGATATCTGCGTGGCCTACGGCCCACGCGGCATGCTCATGGAAACCGAGGACCGTCACCGGAAGGCCTGCCGCGATGAGCTCTTCCAAAGGTTCCTGGAAATTCTGGCCATCGGCGGAGGCAACAATCACGCCGGCTAGATCCTCACGGAGGCTTTCGATGTGGTCAAGCATATCCGGATCCACGTCATCATCTTCGTGGATCTTGGGCTTGGCAAAAACGCCGAAGCCTACGTTGCGGATGGCTTCTACCCATGGGCGGATGACATCGGCGCCGCCCGGGGTGACATTAGTAAAGACATCGGCGCGCGGCTCCGCATCAACGTCCTGGGCAAGGTGTACCAGCCAGCGGCCGATGGCGTCGAAGCGCGGGCGGTGTGCGGCGGTGGGGCGGCCACCGAGCAGGGAGCCCAGGCCCATGTCCATATTGGGCGCATCCCAGACAAGTAGGTAGGTGCTCATTTATTTCTTCTCCCAGAGATACTCCGTGATGACGTGTTCTTTATCTAGGCCCTTGCCCTCAAACTTGGTGATGACCTGACGATCCACCAACTGCGGGCACTCTGGCCACGGCCAGCCCTTGTAATCCAAGCTCGGCTCTACGTCCACAAGCTCGTCGATCCACTCGGCGTATCCGGCGTGGTCGGTAGCAACGTGCAGCACGCCGCCCTTCTTCAGGCGGGAAGCAAAAAGGTTGAGTGTGCCCGACTGGATGATGCGGCGCTTATGGTGGCGGGCCTTTGGCCAGGGATCCGGGAAGAAGACGCGGATGCCATCAAGGGATTCCGGCGCAAACATGCGCACCATGACCTCGATGCCATCGCCGCGAATCATGCGGATATTGTCGATGCCCTCGCGCTCGATCTGGCCCAATAGCTTGGCCAAGCCCGGCTTGTAGAGTTCGACGGCGATGATATTGGTATCGGCCTCCTTCGGCGCCATGGCAGCGGTGGAGGTGCCGGTACCGGATCCGATTTCCACGATGGTCTTGGCGCCGCTGCGGCCAAACCAGGAATCGAGGTCAATGACCTCGTCTTCCAGCGTGCGGCCTAGTTCTGGCCAGCGCTTTTCAAAAAGCTCATGCTGATTTTCGGTCAGCGTGCCGCGGCGGAAGGTGACGTTGCCCAGGCGTGGGTAGTCAAGCTCGTTGTCGAATACGGCATTGAAATCGGTCTGTGGCGGGCGTCCTGGAGGCATTTCTCCAGCGCGGGTGTTTTGAGAGTTATCTGTGTTATTCATTGCGGCCTATTTTTCCCTGCTTAGCCCTGTCAAGCAATACGCCGCGCCGGGGATCACGTGTGGCGAAGCCAATCCTGGTATAACCAGTGGGCCCGGTTGGGGGTGGAAGATTATCGTTTTGGTTGCCGCTAGGGAGGGGAATAGACCCCCAGACAGGGGGATGGGAAAAGGCGATTTTTAACACAGTATCTGTGGTTGCGCTTGGTGAAGTTCTGGTAAACGCGGTGGATATAACCGGTGTGACAAAATCTGCGCAAATTATTCGGACAAGCACGTTAATCTTGAGGTGAAAGGCACAGTTGGGGATTTATTTCCCCAATTTTCATACCCACCCTCAGGAGAATTACTAATGACCGCCACTATCCCAGGGCTCGTCGGAGAGCTGCCGACTAAAAACGAAAAGCTTATCGGCTGGATCAGCGAGAACGTTGAGCTCTTCCAGCCGGACCAGGTGGTCTTTGTAGACGGCTCCCAGGACGAGGCTGACCGTTTGGCCGCAGAGCTGGTGGAAAAGGGCACGCTTATCAAGCTGAATGAGGAAAAGCGCCCTAATTCCTACCTGGCTCGCTCCAACCCTTCCGACGTTGCCCGTGTGGAATCCCGCACCTTCATCTGCACCGAGCACGAAGATGGCGCTGGTCCTACTAATAACTGGGCACCGCCTGCTGCGATGAAGGAGGAGATGACGGAAGCATTCCGTGGTTCCATGAAGGGCCGCACCATGTACGTGGTTCCCTTCTGCATGGGTCCGATTAGCGATCCGGAACCGAAGTTGGGCGTGCAGTTGACTGACTCCGCCTATGTGGTGCTCTCCATGCGCATCATGACCCGTATGGGTGCGGAAGCCTTGGACAAGATTGGTACCGACGGCGATTTCGTCCACGCCCTGCACTCCGTGGGTGCCCCACTAGAGCCGGGCCAGGAAGATGTTGCGTGGCCGTGCAATGACACCAAGTACATCACCCAGTTCCCTGAAACCAAGGAAATCTGGTCCTACGGCTCCGGATACGGCGGCAACGCCATCCTGGCGAAGAAGTGCTACGCGCTGCGCATCGCTTCTGTCATGGCCAAGGAAGAAGGCTGGATGGCTGAGCACATGCTCATCCTGAAGCTCACCAATCCAGAAGGTAAGAAGTACCACGTTGCAGCCGCCTTCCCCTCGGCGTGCGGCAAGACCAACTTGGCCATGATTACCCCAACCATTCCGGGCTGGAAGGCTGAGGTCGTCGGTGACGATATTGCCTGGCTGCACCTGCGCGAGGACGGCCTTTACGCAGTTAACCCGGAAAACGGTTTCTTCGGCGTGGCCCCTGGTACCAACTACGGTTCCAACCCGATTGCCATGCAGACCATGGAGCCGGGCAACACCATCTTCACCAACGTTGCGCTTACCGACGACGGCGATGTCTGGTGGGAGGAGATGTCCAAGGAGGCGCCAGAGCACCTCATCGACTGGACCGGCGAAGACTGGACTCCGGAATCTTCTACAAAGGCAGCGCACCCGAACTCTCGTTACTGCGTCCCGATTTCTCAGTGCCCGAGCGCCGCTCCGGAGTACGACGACTGGCAGGGCGTGAAGATCGACGCCATCCTCTTCGGTGGCCGCCGCAAGACCACCGTTCCGCTGGTGACCCAGGCCTTCGACTGGAACCACGGCACCATGATCGGTGCCCTGCTGGCTTCCGGCCAGACCGCTGCAGCAGAGGGCAGCGTCGGCACCCTGCGCCACGATCCGATGGCTATGCTGCCGTTCATTGGCTACAACGCTGGTGACTACTTGCAGCACTGGATCGATATGGGTGAAAAGGGTGGCGACCGCATGCCGTCTATCTTCCTGGTTAACTGGTTCCGCCGTGGCGACGACGGCCGCTTCCTGTGGCCGGGCTTCGGCGAGAACTCCCGCGTGCTCAAGTGGATCATTGACCGCATTGAGGGCAACATTGAGGCCGAGGAAACCGTCGTGGGCCACACCGCCCGCGCCGAGGATATCGACCTCGAGGGCATCGACTTCGATATCGAGGA
Source organism: Corynebacterium sp. UMB0012 (assembly GCF_030216265.1). NCBI lineage: Bacteria > Bacillati > Actinomycetota > Actinomycetes > Mycobacteriales > Corynebacteriaceae > Corynebacterium > Corynebacterium sp. UMB0012. The sequence continues at coordinate 43,802 of NZ_JASOKQ010000008.1, read as the reverse complement.
CGTTCGCGCCGCTCTTGCCGTCAACCCGAAGGACTGGGAAGGCGATATGCAGGATAACGCCAGCTACCTCAACTTCCTGGGCTCCCGCGTGCCGTCCGAGGTGTGGGACCAGTTCCACGCCCTGAAGGAGCGCGTAGAAAACGCCTCTTAAGAACCAGGCTTAACTAGCCCCCAGCGACGTCAGCGTTGTTGGGGGCTACATTTGTAACACCAACGTCAGGTTAGACACCGCAAACTCCCGCACCCCTGGTACACGGGTGAGCCACCAAGCCCAGCTGGGATGGTAGCGGGGGAAGGCGAGTTTGAGCGCGCCGGTGCGCTGGGCCCAGGCAAGGCCGGCGGAGCAGGGGACGTCGAAAAGCGAGGTGCCAAAGACGTTTTTGGGTGGATGTCCGTGGCGGCGGGTATAGCGGTTGCGGGCAAAGTCACCGCCAATGTAGTGCTCCCACAGGCCGGTTTCGTGGCCGCCAAAGGGGCCAAGCCACACCGTGTAGCTCAGGATGGTGAGGCCACCGGGGCGGGTCACGCGCAGCATTTCCTCGCCCATATCCCAGGGATTGGGGATGTGCTCGGCCACGTTGGAGGAATAGACCACGTCAAAGGAATTATCGGCAAAGGGCAGATTGGTGCCATCGCCGCGCACGGAATTGCTCAAGTGGATACCGGCCGCAGACATCTCGCCGGCATCCGGCTCCAATCCCACGTAGCGGGCGCCGCGCCGGGCAAAGGCGTCCGCAAAATAGCCTGGGCCGCCGCCGACATCGAGCACCCGTGCCCCAGAAAGCTGCACGCCCAGGTCGCGGCCGAGGTTCTCCACCAGCGCGGCCGTATCCTCCGCGAGCCCGCCGTAAAAAATCTCCGGGCGCGTCTGCTCAAAGCGGAAGGAACATAGCAGCTGAATGGAGCGGCGGAGCGTGGCCATCTCACGGGTATGTCTCATAACCCACTAGGCTAATACCTCACGATGAAGATTCTTTTACTATGCTGGCGCGATTCCACCCACCCGCAAGGCGGTGGCTCGGAGCGCTACTTGGAGCGCGTGGGCGAGTACCTGGCAGCCCAGGGCCACGAGGTGGTCTTTCGCACCTCCAAGCACATGAATGCCGCGCGCCGGGAGGTGCGCGACGGCGTGCGCTATAGCCGCGGCGGCGCCAAATTTGGCGTGTATCCGCGTGCCTGGGCGGCGATGCTGGCCGGCCGCCTAGGGCTGGGGGACCTGCGCGGAGTGGATGCGGTAATCGATACCCAAAACGGCATCCCCTTCTTCGCTCGCCTGGTGTCCGGGGCGCCGACGGTGCTGCTTACTCACCATTGCCACCGTGAACAGTGGCCGGTGGCGGGTCCCCTCTTGGGCCGGCTCGGTTGGTTCCTTGAGTCCCGGGTGGCCCCGCGCGTGTATCGCGGCGCTCCCTATGTCACTGTGTCTGAGGCCTCCCGCGAGGATTTGGAGGCGCTGGGTATTAAGGGCGCGCACATCATCGCCAATGGCCTGGACCCGGTTCCGGACCATGTTCCTTCCCTGGAACGAGAGGCCGAGGTGCACCTGGTCACGCTCTCGCGCCTAGTGCCACATAAGCAGATCGAGCATGCCATGGATACGGTGGCGCAGACCCCGGGCGCGGTCCTGGACGTCATCGGCTCCGGCTGGTGGGAGGCTAACCTGCGCGCCTATGCCGAGGAGCATGGGGTAAGCGATCGCGTGCGCTTCCGCGGCCAGGTGACCGAGGACTATAAGCACGCTTTGCTGGCCCGTGCCGATGCCCTGCTGATGCCCTCGCGCAAAGAGGGGTGGGGTTTGGCAGTAATGGAGGCAGCCCAACATGGAGTCCCCACTGTAGGTTATACATTTGGCCTGCGTGACAGCGTTATTAACGGCAAGACCGGCATCCTGGTAGAGCGCGAAGAGGACTTCGTCGCGGCCACCAAGCAGCTGCTTGCCGACGCCCCACTGCGCCGCACCCTCGGCTCCAACGCGCGGGATTTTGCCGCTAGCTTCTCGTGGGAGAAGACCGGCGAGCAGTTCGCGGAATTGCTGCAAGGGCTAGTAGCGGACACGCCATCCACAAAGCGGTAAGCGCCCACGGAACCTGCGGCCGCGGCGCGTTCGTTTCCGCGGCTATGGCACCGTCCACCACGACTACGCCAATGCCGATCTCGGCCAACCGGTCCATATCGTGCTCTTCCCACGCGCGCAGTGCCGCGCGGTACTGCGGCGAGGCTTGGTCCACCACGGTCCCGTCCACGCTCAATTCTCCCGATTCCACCATGGCTACCGCCTTGGAATAGGGGTCGACGGCCACGCCGCCGGGAACCTCCACGAGGTTGGCGCGGTCTGGGAAGAAGGCCACTCGGCCGTCAATCGCGCGCACCAACTGCTCATCTATCCCCGTATCCCGCGGCGCGAACACTGCGAGGCGTCCCGGAACGGGCAGCAGCTGCACGGTCGCAGCCACGGTTGCCAGTGCCGCTGGCAGATTCGGCAGCGCCCCCAGCGAGGCCACATAGAGCGGCAACGCCAACATGGTCAGTTTCCCGCTATCGCGCAGCAGCGCCGCCCCCGGTACGTGATCGATGGACCACACCAGCGCGCCGGGAACCAGCCAGAAGAACATCGCCCCGCCAAGCCCCATCGCCGCGAGGACGCTTAACCGCGCGGGAACCCGCCACGCCCCGAGCAAGGCGATGACTGCCACGATGACACCGCACACAGCGAACCCGATGGCCGCTTCCGCATTCCATATGCCGCCGAGTCGCAGCAGCGCGCCCGCGGTGCCGACGTAGTCTTCCGCCCGCGGGCCAAACGCGGCCACCGCCGCTGCGGTATCGCCGGGTGCGGCGGGATTGAACATGCCCGGAATGGCCCACGGCAAACACAAGATCACGCCGCCGAGGGCTACCCGCTTGCGGCAGGTCACCGCCGCGGTCACCACGGCAAAGAGACCACCCGTAGGGGTAAGCGATGCTCCCCACATAGCCAGCCACGCCACCCAGCTGCGTTGTTTTCCGGCCCACGCGATGACCGGCAGCAGCCACGCAGCCACCGCAAGCGACCACTGGCCCTGCAAGAGACGCTCGATGACGAAGGGATTGGCCACCGCCACCGCCATCGCGCTCACCGCGGCGACTGTAGAGCGTGCCCAGCGCGCCGCGGTGAGCGCGGAGGACGCGGCGGCGGCAAAAATGAGCACCCGTGCCGCCCACGCGCCGCCCCCGAGAGCAAGGAAACCGTCCTGCGGTGCATTGCGGGCGGGCAGACTGCCGCCACCAAAGGCAGAAGGGGAAAGCGCCGGATGGTCAAGCAACGCCATATCGCGCCACAAGAACTCGCCGGGCAAGGCAAAGGGCCAGCACACCGCGGCCACGAGGAGGGTGCCCCAGATAAGGAGTAAAAGACGCCTAGCCTTCACGGTGGCGGCGCATGTACATATAGGCGGCACAGAGCAATAGACCAACGCCGATGGCCTTGCCGGCCCAGCCGACCACCATCAAGGCGCGAATGGTGCGAATGACCGGACGCACCTCATTCAGGCGCTCCGCCCGGGTCTCATCGGACCAGCGCAAATCGGCGGCAAAGATGGAACGGTCCTCTGTATCATCATTCGCCACCATGGTGCCGGCCTGCTTTTCGTCCGCGGCGAAGAAGATTTTGATGTTCTCGCGCAGGTCCACCATGGTGCCGGTGGTGGGCTCGACGGAGATATCGCGGCCGATGGTGTAGAAGGGCTCCACCGTGACCCGGTCAGTGGCATCTAGGCCGAGGAGTTCGCGCGACTCGGCGTCGTAGAACCGCTTCGCTGGCCCGGAGATGCGGAAATCCTTGGCCGCTAGTTGCTTATCGCCGGTGCCGGTATCGACCTCGGCGGTAATGCTTTTGCGCATATCAGCCAAGGAAATGGGCTGGATATCGTGGTGGAAAGAATAGGTAGGGATACCGTCGAGCTTTTCCGTCGTGGTGAAGTCCACCGCTGTGGAGGATTGCGTCGCTAGATCGAAAAACGGATAGGAGCGCTGCTCGGTACCGGAGGGAAAGAAGTAGTTGATTCCATCGCGCTCGAAGCCGGTACGGGCCATGCCGGTATCCAGCGCCGGTAGGACAAAGTCCCATTTATCCTTTGGCGCAGCGACTGGGTAGGTGGACTCGCGGTTCAACACGGAATGCTCCGTGATTTGGGCAAGGGGAGTATTGCCGGCGAGCAGGCGAGAGAGCGAATCGGAGTTAGCGAGCGCATCATCTTCTGCCACCTCAGAGGTGGTGGTATTGCGCTCGATAGTAAGCAGGTCGTGGTGCAGGTAGCACCACATGGGTGCCTGCTTTTCCTGGCACTGCGGGTCTTTGCTATCGCCGGTGGCTTTGGCCCCAGCGATGAACTCGGGCGCATCCATCCATACGCCTGACGACGGCGCGGTGACGGTGTTGATGTTTTGGTCGAAGGCCAGCGGACGAGTCTGATTGTTATACAGCGGCGGCACCACGGTGCCCAGCACCAAGAAAATGACGGCGGCAATGACAACCCACGCCAGTGGCGAGCGTGGCCAAAGGTAGCGTTTCATTGCAGTAATATGTCCAATCAGTTTCAGGTCGATCCGGGGTTAGGAGCAAGCGTGCAGCCGCAGGCATCTGTGAAAAGCGTACCCCAGCATCTGCCGGAGCTAGACGGTCTACGCGCGGTAGCTTCCCTTGGAATCATTGTCACCCACGTGTCTTTTCAGACCGGAACCGGGTGGGGCTTTGCGGGGCGCTTCGACTTTTTTGTCGCTGTTTTCTTTGCCCTTAGCGCCTTCCTCTTGTGGCGTCGCCGCGGCTTGCACACCTTATCCGGCTACGGGCGCTCGCGCGCGGCGCGCCTGTTACCGGCATATTATGCCTGCGTGGTGGCGGTGATGCTCCTGCTTCCCGACGCCCACTCGCTCACCCTCACCCAACTGCTGAGCAACCTCACGTCCACCCAGATTTATGTGGTGGACGGGCTAGCGCCGGGGCTTACCCACCTGTGGTCGCTATGCGTGGAGTTCTTCTTCTACCTTGCCCTGCCTTTGTTGGGGTGGCTCCTCGGTACGCTGCCGCGGCGCTGGCGGGTAGCGGCCATCGCGCTGGGCGCTGTGATTAGTTGGGCTTGGGGCTTCGTTCCCTTTGTGGCCGATTATGCCAAGGACCAGGTCAATTCGCAGATTTGGCCGCCGGCATATGCTTCGTGGTTTGCCGTGGGAATGCTGGCCGCGGAATGCGAAGAAGCTGGTGTTAGCCGGCGCGTGCAACGCGTGTTGCGGCCGCGCTGGGCATGGTGGCTCGCGGCAGCGGTGGTGCTGTGGCTTGCCAGCCGCGAGTGGTTCGGGCCGCAGGGGCTGGTGCATCCAGAGCCAGGTGAATTTTCCCGCCGGATCATTGCGGGAGCGGCCTTTGCCGCAGTCGTGGTGATACCGGTAGCGCTCGCCCCACGGGATAAGTCTTGGCTGACCAGCCCGCTCATGCAGGCACTGGGCGCGTGGTCCTATTCCATCTTCTTATGGCATGTGGCCATTCTGGGACTGGCGTTTCCGCTTACCGGGGTGCCGCTGTTTAGCGGGAAGCCCCTGGACTTTTGGGTGATTTTGGCTGTAACGGTGGTGGCCACCGTGGTGGTCTCGGCCGCGAGCTATACGCTCATTGAGCGTCCCGGCCGGGATCTTCTCCTCGGTCGGAGGCGAAAAGACAGGCCACGCCCGCGGCACACAAGCAGCTAAGCAGGAGCGAATCGCCCGCATAGGATCCTGATGTCCACGGCGCGCGGGCGAGGATCGCCCCGGCCGCCGCCACGACACCGGGCGCGAGGTAGGCGCGCGGGATGGTGGTCCAGCGCAGCACCAACCAAGCGGCAACGGCCGCCACCGCGGCCGGCCAGCCGGTGAGGGCCAGCGCGCCGAGTGCGACCACGGCCGAAGCGGCACCGCCGCGTGGCGCGCGCCACGTGGGCCGGGACGGGCGCCGCGCGGCCGCCAAGATGCATAGGCCGAGGGCAAGTAACCCCAGCGCACCGCCGAAGAGGAGGGTGGCGCGGTAAACCGGCTGGGCGCTAAAGGTCATGCGGAAGTCACCGGAGTGGCCGGCCGGAATGACAAAAGCTTGGGTGGCCGCATCGATCTCGCGCGGGGTGAGCTCTTCCTCGCCTAGGTAGCCGCGTAAGCCCTTATTGAAGGCGCGACCGGTGACCAAGAGGCGATCCTCATCAGCGGCTGCAATCGAGTACCCGGTGGGCTTGGAAGAGCCTGCTGGTTGCCAGCCCTCCTCGCGCAGGCTTACCCACGGCCCCGTGGTGCGCACACGGTGCGTGCCAGGGCTGAGGGTGAGGGAAGCGCCGGGGGAGTAGCGGTGGGCGTCGATAAGCACGGGCTTGGTGGAATCCACCGTCACGCGCATGGGGCGCGGCGCCGTGAAATCGCGGATGAGCACGCCGGTATCCTGCAGCATGCGCTGGAAGAAGAATTGGTGCACGTCAGGCGAGGTATCCGGGACGGTCACCACACGCTCGACCGGCTGGCCTTTCACCCCTAACTCCGCGATGCCGGTGCGGTGGGATAACTCCACGCGGATGGACTCGGTATCGCCACCGGGAACGCGGACTTCCTGCGAGCGGAAGGGCTGTAAGTCCACGTCTACGGCCGCGCTGCCAGAGCGCACGGTTACCGTGGTGGCGCTGGTGGCCATGAGATTGAGGCGCGGCTGGGTGAAAGATCCGCGCAGCTCAATCCACCCGGAGTCATCGCCCGGCGCGGGCCACCAGGCGGTGGAGTTCTCCCCGTCCACGGCGGCCGTGGCGGACTTTTTCGGTTGGGCCCCGCCAAAGGCCGTGGCATCGGCGGCCGAGGAAGAGACTGCTACCGAACCGCCGTGGGTTTCCACCTGGGTAAGCGGCCCAGCGGAGGGATAATCGCGCAGACGGTTATTCACGTGGCTGGGGTCGTCCGCGGCCATGGGCGCGGAGATGGGGCCATCGAGGGTGCCGTAGTTGCGGTCCGTGAGCGTCGGGGTATCGGTGACGATATCGGCGTCGTGATCGACGAGCTGGCGGGTGGTGGGGGTGGAGTGGGCGTCGAGAAGCGCCAAGGCTTCCCCGCCGCCGGCCACGCGGACTGGGTCCGTGGGCCCTAAGGACATGCCGGCGTGGTTGAGTAGGACGACGTCGACGTCGCCGAAGCGATGGACCTCGCCGCCAAACTTGCTGGCCAGGGCCTCGTCCTCGCCGGTGAAGAGATCATGGCGCACCATGACCGCGCCGATGCCCAGGCGCTGCAGGGAGCGAACGCCCGTGGCTGGGTCCTCCTTGAGCGCGGCCATGACGCCGTCGAGCCCGCGGATGGCTTCTGGCGGCACGAGCGGAATGGCATCGCGCACGGCCCAGGGGACATCGAGCAGCGGCTGGGCCGGCTCGTCACGCGTCCACCCCCAGGTCTGCCGGGCAAAGGACGCCTCTGGGTAGATAAGGGTGCGGGTATCGGCAGCATGGGTATTGATAAAGTCCGTGGCCTCGTGCCAATAGGAGGGCACCTCTTTATAGGCACCCAGCGGCAGCAAGCGCTGCGACCATGCCGGGGAGACCACCGCGATGCACAACAGCAGCGTCAGTGCGCCCACCGTCTGTTTCTTGGTGGGGCGCAAACTCCTCGGTAGTGGAAGATTGGCGCAGGCGCGCGCCACGCCTAACAGCAGCGGTATGCGCACCAGCGGATCAAATTTATGCAGGTTGCGCAGCGCGGCCAGCGGTCCATCGAGCGCATCGAGGTACCACGCCATCTGGCAGCCCAGCACCGCGATGCCCACCACCAGCATGACGGACCACACGCGCGGCAGCTTGCTAAGACCGTAGATGCCCACGGCCGCGATGCCCATGGTGACCAGCACAAAGAAGGACTCGGTGGCTAGCTCATAGCCGGCTACGCGCTCGGTATCGACAAACGGCGTCCAGCTCGTGGTGCCGCGCAGAATCTCTGGCAAGTTGAGCCAGCGCGTGGTCACGCGCGCGGATTCGATGAATTCCGTAAACGGCGGGGCATAGCGGCCTAGCACGACGAGCGGGCCGATCCACCACGCCGATACCGCCAGGCAGCCTAAGAGCCAGGCCGCGCCGGGCGTGAAGGCGCGGCGGTAGAGCAGGATTACAGCGGCCGGGATACACGCCGCGATGGTCGCGGTGGCATTGACCGCACCCATCAGCGCCACCGGGATGGTGGCCGCGGCGGCATCGCGCCAGGTGAGCTTGGCGTTGAGGAAGGGCAGGATAACCCAGGGAGCGAGCATGACCGGCCAGGTCTCAGAAGAAATGGCGGTCAGGGTAGAAAGCGCGCGAGGAGAGAGCGCGTAGAGCATCGCCGCCACCCAGACCCACCAGCCACGCAGGCCCACCTTGCAAGCGAGCTTATGGAAGCCGATGAAGCCGACGCTCAAGACCAGCAACCACCACAGGCGCTGGGCCACCCAATCGGGCAGTGGCTGGGTTAAAACGAAGAAAGGTCCCTGGGGAAAGAGATAGCCATAGGCCTGATTCTGCAGCTGCCCCAGGGTAAAGGTATCCGTATAGGCGCTAAGCGCCCCGCGGAGAAAGTGCAGCGGATTGGCTGCCAGATCATGCTTGGTATCGGCGGCCGTTAACCCCCACGGCTGCACGAGAAGGATGAGCGCTAGGGCAAAAATCCCCAGCGGGTAGGGGCGGGCAAGCCGCCCGCGGAGGGTACGCACACCTAGTTGCGGGATCCGTACTCAGGGCCGCCCAAAACCGCATCGGAAGCAGAAACCGCATTGCCTTCTGGCACGGTATCGGTGCCGGAGAATTGTGCGATGCCGATGATGGTGATGACGCCGAGCGCGATGCCCACAACAGCGCTACCGATGGCAGGGCCAAGGGTGCGCTTGTTCAAAGAATCGGTTTCCAGAGCCATGGCTAAAGATATTAGCAGCTATTTAGAAGTATTCGGCCTCATCATCGTCCGCGTCATCTTCGTTTTCCTGTGGCACGATGAAGACGGGAAGGCCGGCATTGCGCACAATCTGGTCGGCGGTGGAGTTGGTCCACCACGCGCGGAACCCGGTCAGGGCGCGGGTACCGGTCACGATGACGTCCACGTCCAGCTCATGCGCGGCATCAATGATGGCGGAGGAGATGGTGGTGGCGGATTCCACCAGGTGGGCACGGCCGGCTAGGCCCAGGCTTTCGGCCAGCTCGATGCCTTGGCGACAAATCTTTAGCGCCTCCTCATAGGCCGGATCCTCTTCGACGCGGTCCGGGGAAACGGTGGACTGGTGCATTCCGGTGCGGCTGACGGCGCGTGCGGTCTGCCGGGCTACCGGCTCCCAGGCGGTGAGGATTTCTACCGTGGTGGGCCGCAGCAGCTGGGCCGCGTACTCGAGGGCGCGGCCGGCTCGTTCGGTGCCATCGTAGGCAATTAGCATTGTCTCGCCGTTACTCATGTCACTAGTCTACCCACCGCTTGCGACAGAACGCGAGGAATATTGCACACTAGAAGGCATGAAAACTCCGCGCATCCTTGCCAGCCTCGCCCTCGTGACGGCCCTAGGCGCCTGCTCTACTTCCACCCAGGAGGACAATGAGAGCCAGGACTCCACCACCGCGGCCGCGTCGAGCTCAGCTGCCGCGACGCACGAGACGCACGAAGAGACGTCGCAGGAAGAGGCCCCGCAGCAGGACATCCGCGCCATGGCTGCCTCGGTGCTGATGCCGCCGGTCACCAACTACGACGACGCTAAGGCCAAGCTGGAGGCCGGTGTGGGCGGAATCTTTATCCCCAGCTGGGCGGATCCAAACCTGCTGCAGGAAGAGGGTCGCGACATTAATGCCCTGCGCCAAGAGGTGGGCCGCGACTTTGAGGTCTCTATCGATTTTGAGGGCGGGCGCGTGCAGCGGTTTTCCGACGTCCTCGGGGAGTACCCTTCCCCGCAACAGATGGCGGCCGAGCGTTCCCCACAAGAGGTGGAGCAGCTTGCGCACGAGATGGGCACGAGCCTGAAGGCGCATGGCATCAACGTGGACTTTGCACCGGTGCTTGACGTCGATGGCAATGGCCTAGAGGTGGTGGGAGATCGATCCTTTTCCACCGATCCGGTCCAAGCAGGCGAGTATGGCGCGGCCTTTGCCCGCGGGCTGGAATCCGCTGGGGTCAAGGCCGTATTCAAGCATTTCCCGGGACACGGCCGTGCTTCTGGCGATACCCACCTGGCCGAGGCCGTTACCCCGCCGCTGGAAGAACTAGAAGGCCACGAGTTCATTCCTTTTAAAACCGCTCTTCCCCAAGCACCCAATGCCGCGCTCATGATGGGCCACCTCGCCGTGCCCGGCCTGGGCGATGGTCAGACTCCCGCTTCCATTCTGCCGGAAGCCTATGGCCTAGCCCGCGAGACCTTGCAGTACGACGGGCCCATCTACACCGATGACATCGGCGGCATGAAGGCGATTGCAGATTCGCTCCCGCTTGCCGACGCCGTCGTGGCCTCCCTCAATGCCGGAGCCGACATGCCCTTGTGGTCCACCGAAGGCGATATTAATGCGGTGATCGACGCCGTCGTCGGCGCCGTCAACGGCGGCCGCCTGCCACTCGAACGCCTTGCGGACGCGGCTCGCCATGTCAGCGCTCCCCCGGCCGGCGCTGCACCCGAGCCTGCACAGGACTAGGAAAAATGCCACTAAAACCGTTAACCTTTAAGGCGTGAAAAAGGCAGAAGGAAAAAATGGTGCTAAAGGCTGGCTCATCGCGCTCGGCGCATTGGTCGGCCTTGTCCTGATCGCGGGCATTGCTTATGCCTGGGATGTCGCAGCAAACCAGGACAAGATTCCGCGCGCCGTTTCCGTCAACGGCGTGGATATTTCCGCCATGGATCGCACCGCCGCCGTGGAGAAGCTCGAAGATGAGCTCGCGGGCGTAGAAACCGAGCCCGTGAGCGTTACCTCCGGCGACCTCCACACGGAACTCGTTCCCTCCGAATCGGGCCTTGCCCTGGATAACCAGCGCGCCGTAGACAATATTGAAGAACCTTCCCTCAATCCTTTTACCCGCCTGTATAGCTTCTTCCGCCCCACCCGGGATATTCCGGTAGAAACCAACGTGGACGAGGTCCAACTTCAGCCGGCCTTGGACCGCGTGAAGAAGGATCTCTCCACCGATCCAGTCGATGGCATGTTGGAGCTCAACAATGGTGAGCTCAAGGTCACGGACCCCAAGCTCGGCCAAACCGTGGATGCCGGCACCCTGCACAATGCAGTTACGGATAATTGGCTCGATTCCGAGGGCGTAGACGTGGACCCAGAAGAGGTAGAGCCAGCCATCAATGATGCGGCCATCGAGGCCATGCGCACCGGCGATGCCGCCAAGGCGCTGGATAACCCCATTACCTTGAAGGCCAAGAATAATGTCACCGCTACCCTGAATAAGCCGGAAATCTCCCAGTTCACCAGCATTGAAAAGAAGGACGGTAAGCTCAAGCTCGCCGTGGATACCAACCGCGCGCAGGAGCTGTTGGCCGAGCGCTCCGAGGGCGCCGATGTCCCCGGCGTAAATGCCAAGATTTCCTTCAACGGCAACGACAAGCAGATCACCCCGTCCGAAGACGGCGAGATCATCGACTGGGAGCCGACCATGAAGGACTTTGACAAGCGCGTGACCGGCGATGACCGCGAGTGGGATGCTACTTACAAGCCGGACCCGGCAGAGTTCACCACCGACGATGCCAAGAAGGCGACCTTCAACGACACCGTGGGCGAGTTCACCACCGAGGGCTACTCCGCTGCCTCCGGCAAGAATATCGAGCTGGTGGCCCAGCAGGTCAACGGCGCCGTGGTCAACCCGGGTGAGACCTTCTCCCTCAACGGCCACACGGGCCCTCGCGGCACGGCGCAAGGCTACGTTGAGTCCGGCATCATTATCGATGGCCACTCCGGCTCCGCCGTGGGCGGCGGCATCTCCCAGTTCGCCACCACCTTGTACAACGCTGCCTATTTTGCGGGCATGGAAGACACCGCCCACACCCCGCACTCGTACTACATTTCCCGCTACCCAGCCGGCCGCGAGGCTACCGTGTACGAGGGCGCCATCGACCTGCAGTTCACCAATACCTTCAATACCCCGGTCCGCATTGAGACCGACTTTGGTGGCGGCAAGATCACCGTGCGCCTGAAGGGCACCAAGACCGTCGACGTCGAGTCTGTGAACAACGGCCGCTGGGCTAAGACCGACCCACAACCTATGTCCGTGCCCGGCAGCGACTGCTCGCCTTCCTCTGGTGCGCCAGGCTTTACGACGTCCGATACCCGCATCATCAAGGATCTAGGCGGCAAGGAGCTTTCCCGCGAGACCACCACCACGGTCTACGACCCTCAGCCCATCGTCCGCTGCGGCTAGTAGACTCGGCGCCATGCAAGAGCGAACCCTTACCACACTCATATTCGGTAACGTGGTCATTGAGTCCAACCTGCGTGGGGCAGAGCTTCGCATCTACAGCGAAGACTGGCGCGGATATCAGCGCCGCACCGATTGTGGAATGACGTTCCGCGCCCCGCTAGATGACATCCGCGGCACTGTTCCTGAGCGCGATCTAGCCGCGCTCACAGAGAAATTCTTCGAACCGGCAGCCGCAGAGTTGGAAGCACACTATCCAGGCGGGGTAGAACGGGCACAAAAAGAACTGGCCCAGTGGCTAAGCGCCACTGACTAGCAAGAAATTTTCCCCCGAAATTGGAGCCGACGACGGGAATCGAACCCGCGCTAGCAGCTTGGGAAGCTGCAGTTCTACCATTAAACTACGTCGGCACTGCGCGTTTGTGCGCTCCGGCCTACTATACACCGCGGCCTTTAGCATGAGTAGAATTGGGGCCGTGCTTCTTTCAGATCGTGATATCCGTGCCGCCATTGACGCCGACGAATTGGGCATCGAGCCCTTCGACAGCGAACTTATCCAGCCCTCGTCCGTGGACGTGCGCCTAGATAAGTATTTCCGAGTCTTCAATAACTCGCGGTACACGCATATTGACCCCAAAGAGGAAATGCCGGATCTCACCACCTTGGTGGAAGTAGAAGAAGATCAGTCCTTCATCCTGCACCCAGGCGAGTTCGTGCTCGGCGCCACGCTGGAAAAATTCACCTTGCCGGCGGACTTGGCCGGTCGCTTGGAGGGCAAGTCTTCCCTCGGCCGCCTGGGATTGTTGACCCACTCCACCGCGGGCTTTATTGACCCAGGTTTTTCCGGCCACATCACGCTCGAGCTTTCTAATACCGCCAACCTGCCTATCGCCCTGTGGCCGGGCATGAAGGTGGGTCAGCTGGCTATCTTTAAGATGACTTCACCAGCGGAAAGCCCATATGGCACCGGCTCGCTGGGCTCGAAGTACCAGGGCCAGCGCGGCCCGACGCCATCGAAGTCTTACCTGAATTTTCGATAGGCTTAAACCGGCATTCACATAAAGCCTCTAATATGGGGCTTTATGCGTATGACTGTAATCGGCACCGGATACTTGGGTGCAACCCATGCTGCCTGCATGGCCGAGCTCGGCCATGAAGTACTAGGCGTGGACGTAGATGACAATAAAATTTCCGCTCTTAAATCGGGCAAGGTTCCGTTCTTTGAACCGGGCCTGCCGGAGGTGCTTGAGCGCAATATCGAGGCCGGCCGCCTCGACTTCAGCACGGACTATGAAGAAGCAGCCGCGTTCGGCAACCTGCACTTTTTGGGTGTAGGCACCCCGCAACGCCGCGGTTCCTATGCGGCCGATATGACCTACGTGAAGGCTGTCATCACGGATCTGGTGCCCAAGCTCAAGGGCGATCACATCATCTTTGGTAAGTCCACCGTTCCGGTGGGAACCGCGGCGGAGCTCCAAGAGCTAGCCAATGAGCTTGCCCCAGAAGGCACCACCGTGGAAATCGCCTGGAACCCGGAGTTCCTGCGTGAGGGCTACGCCGTCAAGGACACCATCACCCCAGACCGCATCGTTCTCGGTGTGCGCGAAGGCGAAAGCCGTGCCGAAGAGGTAGCGCGCGAGGTTTATGCTCAGCCGCTATCGCAGGACACCCCATTCATCGTGACGGATTGGCAGACCGCCGAGCTGGTCAAGGTCTCCGCTAATGCGTTCCTAGCCACCAAGATTTCCTTTATCAACGCCGTTTCTGAGATCTGCGAGATTGCAGGCGCGGACGTTACCGCTCTTGCCGACGCCATTGGGCTCGACGAACGCATCGGCCGCAAGTTCCTTGGCGCCGGCCTCGGCTTTGGTGGCGGTTGCCTGCCCAAGGACATTCGCGCCTTCATGGCCCGCGCTGGCGAGCTTGGCGCCGACCAGGCGCTGACCTTCCTGCGTGAGGTGGATGCTATCAATATGCGCCGCCGTGACCGCGTGGTGGACCTTGCCAAGGAAGCCTTCAATGGCTCCCTGCTTGGCCACCGCGTGACCGTATTGGGTTGCGCGTTTAAGCCGAATTCCGATGACGTGCGCGATTCGCCCGCCCTTGCCGTAGCCGGTTCCCTGTCGCTGGCTGGCGCGGCAGTAACCGTCTATGACCCAGAAGGCATGGACAACGCGAAGAAGGTATTCCCCACCTTGGATTACGCCGCGGACACTGACAATGCCCTGCGCGAGGCTGAGCTAGTTATTCTGGCAACCGAGTGGAAGCAGTTCAAAGAATTGGATCCGCAGCAGGCGGGCCAGCTTGTGGACAATAAGCACATTATCGATGGCCGCAATGTGCTGCCTGTCGCAGACTGGCAGCAGGCCGGCTGGAAGGTCGAGGCTTTGGGCCGCACCCTTTAACTAGGGTTATGCCAAAAGGCGATACGGAGGGCTGAGCAGTGAGGAACATTGCTCGGCCCTCTCGCTTGTGCCTAAGCCAGTTCATGTTTAGGCGGCTACACGGCTATGCGGAATCGTAAACGCTGCGATAAGTGTGGTTATCGGCACTGCGAGGATTAGAGCCATCGCACCCACACCGGAGCGAAGCAACTCGGTGGCGACGAGATCGCTGGTGAGCATCTGGCTGGCGGGGCGCTGCGCTGCGGTAATGAGTAAAAGGAGCGGAAGCGTGGCGCCGGTATAGGTGAGGATGAGTGTGTAGATCATCGAGGCAATGTGATCCCGGCCTACCTTCATTGCAGAAAGAAAGAGTTCTCTTGGGCGCGCGTCTGGGTCGGCTTCGTGGAGCTCGGTGACTGTGGAGGCTTGGCCCACGGCGACATCGGCAAGGCTGCCAAGGGAGCCGACAACGAAACCGCACAGTAGCACTCCAAGGATGGAAATGCCCGGCATATAGAGCAAGAGCTTTAGGTTGTCTTCGGAGCTGTAGCCCTGCAACTGCGAGGTATCGATCGTGGCCCAGGCGAGGAATGCCGCGATAATGAGAGCTAGCAGCGACCCACCTACCGCTGAAGCTGCTTTCCAATTTGCCCCGTGCACGAGTGGTACGGCGACCAAGATGATTGCGGCGCAGGAAACGAGGGCGGTCCAGAGGGGACTATGGGCCTCGATAAGCGCAGGCAAAAGGAACGCAAAGACTACGCCAAGGCTAATCGCCAAGCCGATGATGGCGCGTACCCCCTGCCATGCGCCGAAAACAATTACGATGATGGCAACGATTACCGCCCACAAGATTAGGCTGCCGGTGCGCTGATAATCCGCAAAAGCATAGGTAACCGCCCCAGACGGGTCAGTAGCCTTGGATAAGACTATCTTGTCGCCGGTTTCCAACTGCGGATCGCCAGCTTTGCCATAGGTGACCAGCTGGGTCATGTGCCCTGCGTCTTCGCCAGAGGTGATTTTAACTAGTGCGCGATCGCAATATATCTCTTCCGTGCCGGGGATAAGGGGAGGAGTGTCAAAGACCTGTCCCGTTTGTTCTGATTGACAAGCCGAATGGTCAGCCGTATCTACCGTGCCCTCTACCTGTGGGTGATTGAGCGTATAGGTTTGCTGAAATTCCGCGGACGTGTGCTCATTGGCAGGGCTGTTGGGCCAAAGTATTACCAAGCCGGCAACGGTAGCTATGAGCGCTGCGGCGAGCGCGCCAAGAAGGCCTATCCGCCAATGATTTTGAGCTATCGAAGTAAAAAGCCGGCTCCACAGGGCGGAAGCCGGCTGGGACTTGATTGCCGCAGAATGTCTTCCCATGCACCTTATTGTGACGGATTATCACTATCATTAGCAACTGGCGGGAAGAAAATTACTGTTTGTAGCTCACAAGGAAGTTACCTAGGCGCTCAATGGCGTTTTCAATCTGGGATGCCCACGGCAGCGTGACCACGCGGAAGTGATCTGGGTTCGGCCAGTTGAAGCCGGTTCCCTGCACCATGAGGATCTTTTCCGCCTTCAAAATATCCAGCATGAGTTTGGCATCATCATGGATTTCATACACATTCGGATCCAGGCGCGGGAAGAGGTAGAGCGAGCCCATAGGCTTTACCGCGGAAACGCCGGGAATCTCATTGAGCTTCTCGTAGGCGATATTGCGCTGGCGCAAAAGACGCCCGCCGGTACCAGTGAGCTCAAAGATAGACTGCCGCCCACCCAACGCCACCTGGATAGCGTGCTGCGCCGGTACGTTCGGGCACAGGCGTGTTCCGGCCAGAAGCTCAAGGCCTTCGATGAAGCCACGGGCGTGGTGCTTAGGGCCGGTAAGTACCATCCAGCCGGCACGGTAGCCACACACGCGATAGGCCTTGGATAAGCCATTGAACGTGATAGTGAGAAGGTCAGGGGCTAGCGAAGCGATGGAGATGTGCTGCGCGCCGTCATAAAGAATGCGGTCATAGATCTCATCGGCCAAAATGAGCAGGTTATGCTCGCGGGCGATATTGACGATCTTCTGCAGCACTTCGCGCGAGTAGACCGCACCCGTTGGGTTATTCGGGTTAATGACCACGATGGCCTTGGTTTTATCCGTAATCTTGGACTCGATGTCCTCGATGGATGGATTCCAATCATCGTCCTCATCACACAGGTAGTGCACTGGGGTGCCACCTGCCAGGGACGTAGCTGCGGTCCACAATGGATAATCCGGTGCCGGGATGAGAACCTCATCGCCGTTATTGAGCAGCGCTTGGGTGGTCATGCTGATGAGCTCGGAGACGCCATTGCCCAAGAAGACATCGTTGATATCGAAGGGCGGGAAGTCCTCCAGCTCGTAGCGGGTAACGATGGATCGGCGGGCAGGAATGATTCCCTTGGAGGTGGAATAACCCTGGGAAGTAGGCAGGGCAGCGATCATATCGCGCATGATGACATCGGGTGCTTCGAAGCCAAAGACGGCCGGGTTACCGGTGTTGAGTTTCAAGATGGTGTGGCCATCGAGCTCCATGCGTTCCGCTTCCGCAGAGACCTCGCCGCGGATGTCATACGCGACGCCCTTGAGTTTGTCGGACTGGTCAAAGATGCGGTGTTTGGGAGAAGTCATGGAAATATTGTGCCACGATTCACAGCTACACAAAATGCTTCAACACCGGCGATGACTATTTTTTATTCCACTCGCTGAACTTCCGCTTGGCCAGATCCATGGCCTGTCCGGTAATTTCGCCGGCTTGCATGCGGCGATCGGCCCACATCTTTTCTTCGATCATTTTTTGCTGTGCGCGCTCATGCGCCGTGAGCGCGCGAATCTCACGCAATTGCTCCTTTTCAATTTGGCGCACGGATGGGGCGTGCCACGAGGAAGGGCCCACCTTGGCAACGTAGAGCAGAATCCACAGGATAGGGATGAGCGCGGCTGCTACCGCGCCCCCGAGCAAAAGCCATGGGCTGCTCAAGGTCGCGCTCATCACGATAAGCGTTGGGCTGGCAACGGCAAGCAGCACCGAGCCGGACAGAGCGGTCGCAAACTTTGGCTTCTTGCCCGCATTATGGGCGCGCGTGACCTCACCGCGGGAATAGACCTTGACCTCGTGGGAACCACGCGCCGGAATGTCTTGAAAGACGGGCACGAGGTCTTGGTGGGTGCTAGCGCGCATGACGTCGTCCGAGCGGTCCTCGAACTCCTCCATGGTTAACCGGCCTTCACCCACGGCGCGGGCGAGGTCATTGATGGCATCGTTGCGCTCGGAATCGGACAGGCGCATGGTCCGATTGATAGGGGAAGAACCAAAGTTATTACTCACGCATCCCAGTTTAGGAAATTTCCTCCCTGCTAGGGGCGTGCTCTTAGCGAACGCTGCCTATAGGTCCTTAGTTTCAGCGGCGGAAGATTCCTCATCCTTCTTTTCAGGCTGCTTCTTGCCGCCCACCAGGCTGGCGAGGAATGGGAAGAGGGCGACGGTAAGTGCGCCGCCAGAGACAAAGATGGAGGCATTTTCCGCTTCCATGATTCCGGAATTGACCGCCAGGGACGTTACCGCCACGATGATTGGCAGACCGGTGGCGGAATACAAACCTACCTGGAGGCGCTGGCGGAAGGTTTCAATATCAGATCCGGTATGCCCAACATTTTCGCGCAAGAAGACGGGCAGGCCACGGGTCACCAAAATGAGAGCTGGAATGCCCAGTACCTTCCACGGATTATGAGCGATGGTATCCCAGCTAATGCTCATGCCGGAGACCACAAAGAAGACCGGGATAAGCATCGAATAAAACACCACATCGAGGCGGTGCTCCAGGCGGCGGTGGAATTCATCCGGGATGATGCGGTTCAAAATAATGCCAGCGGCAAAGGCGCCGAGCACGATATCGAGCTCAAAGACTGCGGTTACGGCCATGAGGATGGCCAGAATCAGGATGATAAGACGCAAAATCGTTTGGTTGGTGGAGCCCGCACCGGAGATAAAGGCGGCCTTTACCCAAGGGATGGTCGAGGCGATGGCCGCTGGCATGACGGCGACGGCAACGGCGATGATGATGAAGAACAACAAAATGATCATCGTCGTCAGTGTGGAACGAGTACCCAGCAACAGCGCCATGGCGGTAATGGGGGCGACCTCACCAATGGCACCGTGAATCATCACGGAGTTGCCCACCTTGGTGCCCAGAATGCGGTCCTGTTTCAGCATCGGCGTGAGCGTGCCCAGCGCCGTTGAAGTCAGCGCCAAGGCAACGACGATGGCACCTGGCACGTTATCCACCAAGAAGTAGGCGCCCACGCCACAGGCGAGGGCGCAGATAATCCAGGTAGATAGGGCCGTTCCGGCTTCTTTGGTTTTGAGCGTAGAGATTTGAATCTCAAAACCCGCGAGGAGGAACAACGCGCCCACGCCGAGTTCCTTGAGCATTTCGATGCCTTCGTCCTCGGCGGCGAGGTCGAGTACGGAAGGGCCAATAATCATGCCGAAAATCAACAAGAGGGCCACCGACGGCAGGCGGTAGCCCAACATATAAGAGACCAGCGGCGCGAGTAGAGCCGCGGCCATAATCCAAGCGAAAGAGACGAGGGAATTTGTATTTTCAGTTGCGCCTGCCGCCAGCAGCAGGGCATCGGTGGGGAGTCCCGCATTAAAATGCATGGACTACAGCGTACGCACCAATGCCCCTGCGCGCCTACTCAGATTCAGGTGGCTTTGGCACGCTTTCCGACGCCGGTGGTGCCGGAGCCGCCGGCGGTGCTGGCGGGGCCGGTGCGGCTGGCGGCTCAGCCTTTGGCGGCGTGGGCGCAGCAGGGGCCTCTGGCGGTTTCGGTGCTGCAGGTGCTGCAGGCGTTGCGGGCGCGCTAGGAGAGGTCGGCGCGGCTGGTGCCTTTGGTGCAGGTGCTGTCGGGGCACTTGGAGGGGTGGGTGCGCTCGGTGCTGCGGGAGCAGCTGGTGCGACGGGCGCTGCCGGTGCTTGGGGAGCTTGTGGCGAAGTTGGTGCCGCGGGTGCCTGTGGTGCAGGTGCTGCCGGAGCACTTGGAGGGGTGGGTGCACTTGGTGCCGCGGGAGCCTTCGGCGCTTGAGGAGCCTGCGATGCAGACGGCGCTGCGGGTGCGGCCGATGCGGCCGGAACTTGTGCCGATTCGGTCGGGGTGTGGGTGGCGGAAGTGGGGGCGTCGGCAAGCGGGGCGTCAGTGGTGCCCGCGGACTTTTGGTGGCGCACCGGGGTAGCCAGGAACGCCTTGGGGTGGGGCTCCGGCAGGGTGCCGGACTCGTCGAGGGAGATGGAATTGCGCAGCATAACCGCCACGTCATTGACCTTGGTGGTGGGGGTGGAATCCTGCGCCAAGGACTTCACGCCGCCGGTCATCATGACATTGCAGAAGGGACAGCCGGTGGCAATTTCTTCCGCGCCGGTCTCGAGGGCCTGCTCGGTGCGAAAGTCATTAATGCGGGTGCCGAGCTTTTCCTCCATGAACATGCGGGCGCCGCCGGCGCCACAGCAGAAGGCCTCGTCGCGGTTCTTGTCCATCTCGCGCAGCTCCACGCCGGTGGCCTCGAGCAGCTCGCGTGGAGGATCGAAGACCTTATTGTGGCGGGCGAGGAAGCAAGGATCGTGGTAGGTAATGGGCTTGCGGTTCTCCGGTGTGCGTGGCACCGGCTTGAGCAAGCCTTCGCGGACCAGCCGGTTGAGCAGCTGGGTGTGGTGGAAGACGTCGAAGTGCCCGTCAAAGTCCGGGTACTCATTGCGGATCGTGTTAAAGCAGTGCGGGCAGGTGGTGATGATCTTGCGCTGGCCCTCCGGGACCCCGTCGAAGGCGTTGTTGAGGGTTTCAACGTTTTGCTGCGCCATCATCTGGAAAAGGAACTCGTTGCCGGCGCGGCGGGCAGGATCACCCGTACAGGTCTCACCCGTGGAGAGCACGCCAAACTTCACGCCTGCGGTATGCAGAAGGTCTACTACGGCACGAGTGGTGCGGCGGCCATCGTCATCATAAGCGCCAGCACAGCCCACCCAGAGCAGGTATTCCATATCGGAGAAATCGGCCTCGTCCTCACCAATGATGGGGACGTCGATGCCATCGGCGCGGGCCTCATCGATCCAGGCGCGGCGCTCAGAATTATTCCGGCCCCATGGATTGCCCTTGTTTTCCATATTCTTAAACAGGCCGGTGAGCTCGGAAGGGAAGTCCGATTCCGCAAGTACCTTGAAGCGGCGCAGATCCGCGATGTGGTCGATGTGCTCAATATCGGTTGGGCACTGATCCACGCAGGCACCGCAGTTAGTACAAGACCACAGCACGTCATCATCGATGACTCCGGCCATGGACAGCACATCCAGGCCCTCGTGCGGATTGTAGTTATCCAGTGCGCCCTGGCGCAGGTCCATCATGAACTTTTTGGGGCTCAGCGGCTTTTCGGTATTCCACGCCGGGCATAGCTCTTGGCAGCGGCCGCACTCGGTACACGAGGTGGAATCCAGCAGCATCTTCCAGCTACCCGGGGTGATGTCTTCCTCCAAGTCCGGGGTGGGCAGGGATTGCAGCGCCTTTTCACCGGTGGCGTTGCGCTGGAAGAAGATATTGAAGAAGCTGGTGAAGCGGTGCCACATCACGCCCCACTGGAAATTGCGGGAAATAAAGACAATAAACAGCATGCCGGACAGCAGCTTGAACAGGGCGAAGAAGCTCACCAATGCTGGGGATGCAGGGAAGAGCTTGGCAAGGTGGACGCTCAAGAAATCCGCCCAGGCGGAGCCGCCGCCGTAGGTGGCGATCTTGGTGGACTTCACCAGGATCATGCCGAGTCCCTCAGAAAAGACAATGAACTCTACCCAGCGCGCCGCGGCGGTCTGGGAGTTGAAGAAGCGGCTGCCCCGCTCAGTATCGCCGAGTTTGAGGCGCACGCCGATGAGGAAACCAATACCTAGGACCGTCGCGATGCCTAAGACTTCCTCGACGAAGTGGTAGACCGGCCAGTGGCTGAGCCACGGCCAGCCCTTATCCGGCGCGAAGGTTTGGATATAGGCCTCAAACCACACCAAAATGCCAAAGAGGAAGCCCACCATTACCAGCCAGTGGGCGGCATTGACCAGCGGTTTACCCTTGAAGTGGGAGTGGCCAAAGACCTCCGCAATTACGCGCCATAAACGCTTACCCGGACTATCGGTGCGCTTGAGCTGGGTGGGTCCGCCCGAGCGGATGAACTTAAAGAGGGCCCATACGCGGGTGAAAAAGTACAGCCACACCGGAATCGATGCGGCTATAGCTATCCAACCGAACACGGTGGTCATGCGTGCTCCTTTATTACTGATGCTCCACGTTGTTATCTACCTTAAAGCCTAGGGGTGGAAATCCCAGAGTCTGCATTCAGTGCGGTATCGCAGCGGGGTGGGCTGTACACTGTCAAGATGAGAAACTCGGTCGCCATATTCTCCTAAACGTGCTGTGCACGGCGGCGGAGTGCCACCAGGGTTGGAAGCCGCAGCGCGGCCGAACCCGCCAAGAAGAGGACTTAGACCGCCGCAGAAAGGGCAAACCGCCATGGGCAAAATCAATATCACCAAGGCCGCGGTGGCCTTGACCGCAGGCCTCGCCGCCTTTGGCGTTACTGGGTTCGCCGTGGCGCAGGGCGGCTTGACCGCGAACCTGGCCCTTTCCGGTAGCTTCTTCAAGATCACCATGGGGCACTTGGATGGAGAGGGCTTTTCGCTTTTTGTTGATGATGATCAAAAGGCCGAAGAGCACCTTCCTGTCGCGCGCATCAAGCTGGACCATGCCAAGGTCTCTGATCTCTGCCTTTCCGTGACGGTTCCCAAGGTGCCCGGCGTAGGTGGGGAGGCCACCCTAGCGCTGAAGGCTGAGGGTGAGGGCAGCGTGGAGTCCGATAGCCTGCTGGTCGGTGCGACCGACGTGGATGGTTCTTTGGTGATGCAGGATGTCAACGTGGGTATCGATGCGAATCAGCTGAGCGATACCGCGGATCCTGGCGCGTGGGGCCTGTACTCCAAGCAGGTCTCCCTCAAGGCGGACGATGTGAAGGCCACCTCCGTGGGTGCACAGAGCCTTTCTGCCAAGAATGTGGGAGTGACGGTGAGGAGGGGGTCCGATAATGGCTGCTGAGTCCAGCACGGAAGAAACACAGACCCTCCCGGCGGCGGAGGCAACGGGCGAGGAGGAATCTAAGCCCAGCGCCTGGCAGCGCTTCCGCCGCTGGCGCAACGGCCGGCCCTTCTTTCCCGGACTGTTGCTCATCTTGTCCGGCATCATTATTGCCGCGCCGGCCTATATCACCATCCGGATCTCTGACCTTTTAGTCATGATCTCCACTATTTCTGGCGTATCTACGCTGCTTATCGGGGTATTGCTGGCGATGTTCGGCCTTGGCGCGTGGTTTCAGCCGGCAACCTCGAATTATGTCGGCGTGCTGGGCATCATTGTGGCCATTATTGCCTTGCCGACGTCCAATTTGGGCGGCTTCATCATCGGCTCCCTGCTCGGCATCATTGGCGGGGCCTTTACCTTTGCGTGGCAGCCAGGTGAGAAAAAGCGCCGCACCAAGGAAGCAGCAGAGCAATGATGAGGGCGATGCCGCGGGCGGCGCGTAGCTGCTTGGCCGTACTGACCTGCGCGCTGGCGGTGGGTGGTGTGAGCGGTTCCGAACGGGTTAATGCGCAAGATGCCCCGGCGGTTCCGTACTTCAGTACCGTCTTCGCGGATACGGTGACGCTGACGAAGAATGTCACCGTGTCCTTGGGTACTTTCCCCACCGCCAGCGGTGATGTGCGGGTCCTGGAGCTGAAGGGCGAGAACCTCGACATCGACAACCTTGGGATCACGCTGCCTGGCCGCTACGGCGATGGCATGTTGACCACGGGAGGGGACACCACCGAGGTACGCGGCGGACCGGTGACCATTATGGCTACCGAGCTTAAGGCCACCCCGGCGGTGGGTAAGGTTTCTGCACCCCGGGCGGATATCGATTTAAGCCGCGACGATATCAATGCCGTGTTGGACAAGCTCGGTGTTCCAGAGCCGCACCCCGTCCCCGATGCGGAGGTGCCCGATGTAATCATGGACCACATTGAGCTGCGCGATGTCACCCTTGAGCTGGTGAACCTCAAGGGTGCTCACTTCAACGCGCCGACCGTGACGGTAGGGCTGGAGTAGCTCACCGCCGGGGAAGACCTACCCTTGAGCGAACTGGGATTGATGCAGGCGCCAGTATGCGCCTTGGGCCGCAAGGAGATCGTCGTGCGAGCCTTGTTCCACGATGGTGCCGTTCTCCATGACGAGGATGAGGTCGGCATCGCGAATGGTGGACAAGCGGTGGGCAATGACGAAGGAGGTGCGGTCCGCGCGCAATGCGTTCATCGCCTCTTGGACGAGGACCTCGGTACGGGTATCGACCGAAGAGGTGGCCTCATCGAGGATGAGCAGCGCGGGCTGGGCCAAGAACGCGCGGGCGATGGTGATGAGCTGGCGCTCGCCGGCGGAGATTGCGCCGCCGTCTTGGTCGATGATGGTGTCGTAGCCATCGGGCAGCGCGTGAACGAAGCGGTCCACATAGGTTGCCTTTGCCGCCGCAATGACTTCTTCGTCCGTCGCATCCAAGCGGCCGTAGCGGATATTTTCCATGATCGAGCCCTTAAAGAGCACGGCGTCCTGGAGCACCATGCCCACCTGGGAACGCAGGGTATGGCGAGGCATGCGGGCGATGTCGTGCCCATCAATGAGAATCTGACCACCATCTAGCTCATAGAAGCGCATGAGCAGGTTGACCAGGGTGGTTTTGCCGGCACCGGTGGGGCCGACAATGGCCGCGGTCTGGCCGGGCTCCACGCGCAGGTTGAGGACGGTGATGAGCTCCTTCTCCTCTGCGTAGGAGAAGTCAACGTCCTGGAACTCCACGAGCCCCTGGGCACGGCCGGGAAGGTCCTCGTCGGTGGTGTCGGGGGCTTGCTCTTCGGCGTCGAGAAGCTCAAAGACGCGCTCGGCCGAGGCCACACCGGACTGCACCTGCTGCATCATGCCGCCGAGCTGGCCGAGCGGCTGGTTGAACTCGCGGGAGTACTGGATAAATGCGGTGGCAGCGCCCAAAGTCATGTGTCCATTGGCCACGCGCAGACCGCCCAGGACCGCAATGGCCACATAGGACAGGTAGGACAGGAACTGCATGATGGGCATCATGATGCCGGACAGGAACTGAGCCTTAGCTGCGGAGTGGTAGAGCTCTTCGTTGCGCTTGTCGAATTCCTCTGTCATGGCCTCGGTACGGCCGAAGACGATGGCTAGGTCGTGGCCGGAGAAGGATTCTTCTACCTGGCCGTTGAGCTGACCGGTGGAGCGCCATTGCGTTTTGAACTGGCGCTGCGAGCGGCTGCCGATGACACCAATGACCAGGCCAGTAAGTGGCAGGGACAGTAGAGCCACCAGAGCGAGCTGCCACGAAACGCTGAACATCATGATGGTGATGCCAATGACCAGCAGCGCGTCATAAAACAGCTGCGATAGCGCCTGCTGCAGGGCCTGCTGCACGTTGTCGATGTCATTGGTGGTACGCGAAAGGATATCGCCGCGCTGCTGGGAATCAAAGTAGTTGAGAGGCAGCGCATTAATCTTCGCTTCCACGCGCTCGCGCAGGTCAAACACGATATCCATGCTTAACTTGTTGAGGATGGCTCCCTGCCACCACTGGAAGCCAGAGGAGACGATATACATCGCGATCACGGTGATGATGAGCGTGCCCAGGCGGTTAAAATCGATGCCTTCACCGGGGACGAAGTCCATCGCGGAAGCCATATCCGCAAAGCGGTCCTGGCCCTCAGCGCGCATGCCCGCAATGGCTTGCTCGGCGGAAATATTAGAGGGAAGGTTGCGCGAAATGACGCCGGCAAAGATGACGTCCATGGCCTTGCCCATGATCTTCGGGGCTACCACGGCCAAGAAGATGCAGATGATGTTCATTGCCGCGACGGCCCACAGTTGGCGCTTGAAGGGAGCAAGCAGGGAGAAAAGGCGTTTGGTGGAGGGCCAGAAATTCTTGGCCTGGCGGGGTGCGGAGCCGTCCATCGGATCAAAACCGGCATCCGTGGACTCGGCGGTAGAAGTGGTGTTCTCAGCCATTAGTTTTCGCCTCCTGCAACACCGGCGGTTTCTTGGGAATGAACGATTTCTTGATAGACCGCGCAGCGGCCCAGGAGCTCCTCGTGGGTGCCGCGGTCAACGATGCGGCCGGCATCCAATACCAGGATTTGGTCTGCATCGCGGATTGACGCCACGCGCTGGGCGACGATAATGCTGGTCACCGGCTGCTCACGCTCGGCAAAGGAGGCGCGCATTGCGGCGCGCACCTTGGCATCGGTAGCCACGTCCAGCGCGGAGAAGGAATCATCAAAGAGGTAGATCAGCGGCCGGGCAACAAGCATGCGCGCGATGGACAGGCGCTGGCGCTGGCCACCGGAGACATTCGTGCCGCCCTGTGCGATGGGCATGTCCAAGTCTTCTACGAAGTCCGCCTGGGCAACGCGCAGCGCCTCCCAGAGCTCTTCATCGGTGGCTTCGGGCCTGCCCAAGCGCAGGTTGGAGGCCACAGTGCCGCTAAATAGGTAAGCCTTCTGCGGGACGAGGGAGACGCGTTGGACGATGTCCTGGCGGGCCAGGGAGGTGGTAGGGGTGGCGTCGATAAGCACCTGGCCCTCCGTCGGCACGTACAGGCGTGGGATGAGGGAAATCAGGGTGGTCTTGCCCGAGCCCGTCGAACCAATGATGGCGGTAGTGGTGCCGGGCTGAGCGGTAAAGGAAATGTCTTCTAGCACCGGCGCATCCGCACCGGTATAAGAAAAGCCCACGTTGCGAAATTCCACCGTGCCCGCGCAGGCCTCCGGAGAGGTAGTGGAGCTGGGTGGGGTAATGGAGGGCTCGTGCTGGAGCACCTCGGTGATGCGGCGGGCACAGATAATGGCGCGCGGCAGCATCATCGCCATGAAGGTACCCATCATCACCGCCGCCAGAATCTGCAGCAGGTACTGCAGGAATGCGGTCAGCGAGCCGACGTTGACCAAGCCCTCATCCACGCGGTGGCCGCCGAACCACAGGACCGCGCCCGTGGCCACGTTGAGGATCACCGTAATGAGCGGGAACATCACCACGAAAAGCCGGCCGATGTTCAAGGACAGGCGGGTGATGTTCTTATTTTCCTCGGTAAAGCGCTCGGACTCATAGGCCTCGCGCACGAAGGCACGCACCACGCGGATGCCGGTGATCTGCTCGCGCAAGGTGCCATTGATGGAATCCAGCTTGTCCTGCATGGAACGGAAGAGCGGCATGAGGCGGGAAATGATAACGGAGATGGTGCCGAGCAGTACCGCCACGGACACCCACACCAGCCAGGACATTCCGGCGTCTTCGCGCACGGCCATGATGATGCCGCCGATGGACATGATGGGTGCGGTCACCATGAAGTTCAGCATCATCATGTAAACCATTTGCACCTGCTGGACATCATTGGTGCCGCGGGTAATGAGCGTAGGCGTGCCAAAGCGGCTCATGTCCTCAGCGGACAGGGAATTAACGTGGCGGAAGACCTCGCCTCGAAGATCTCGGCCGACACCCATGGCGGTGCGGCTGCCGCACCATACCGCGCCGATGGCGGTGATGACTTGGGCAAACGCAACGGCCAGCATGATGCCGCCGGTGCGCCAGATGAAGTCCACATCGCCCTGAGACACACCTTCATCGATGATCTTGGCATTAAGGGATGGAAGGTACAGCGTGGCGGCCGTAGATAAGGCCTGCAGGACAAGCACCGCGATGAAATACGGCGTATACGGCGCCGACCGTGTAATGAGAATGCGAACCAGATCCATGGACTCGCGCCCCTTTCCTTGCCGTGGCTGGGTAGCCGTGCAAGTTTATACCGGTGGTGGGTGGGGCGCTAGTTGATAACTGCTGCTAAATCCCCACGTGAGCCAGCTGCGCGCGGGTGATGACGCTGCGCCAGTCTTCAAAATCCTGCAGTGGGGCGCATAGGCCCTCCCACGTGGTGACGGCCACGCCGCGGGCCTTGAGTTCCAATACGAGTAGCTCGCGATTGCCCGAGGCGGCCAAGCGGTGGATTTCGTTCTGCGTGATGTCGCCGTCTGGTCCTACCCGCACGTTGCCGATGAGACGGAGTCGGGGAGTGGTGCCGGGGCCGCAGTGGGAGCCCGTGACGGCGTCGCCCAGCACGCCTGCCAAGCCCGCAAAGCGGCGGAGTAGACCGAATGGTGCGGTGCACTGGGTAATGAGGTCCACACACATGCCAGCGCTGATAAGCTTCTCGGTGGTGGATAGGGCTGCCGGGCCCTCCCCGATGATGGCTATACGCTGCATGAAAGTGCCTCCTTGTGCTGGGCGCGGACGCCCGCAATAGACTGTCTTGTCTGTAAATCTAGTCCGCTTGGTACGGATTGGAAACTTTTTATTCGCGCCTCCCGCCAAGCTCAGCGGCTTTTCGCCCAGAATCCGCTGCGCCGCCTCGGGGTTTTGCCTAATGTGTGACGGCATGAACCCAACGACGAACCTGCTGGACGGTGGCAAGAACTACCGCGACCCCAGCATCTCCCCGGAAGGCACGCGCGATACCGCGCCGCTGGACGCCGAGGTAGCCGCGCGCAACCAGCAATTGGTGGACCAGTGGGCGGATAAGCTTTATGACGCTTCAGCGGAAACCATTACCGAATGGGCCGCCGAACACGCACCCGGCCGCCTGGCCGTGACCATGTCCATGGAGAACACGGTCTTGGCCGAGCTCGCTCACCGCGCCGGGCTCGATGCGGACCTGCTTTTTATCGATACTGGCTGGCACTTCCCGGAAACCCTGCAGGTAGCTGACGAGGTGGAAAAGCGCTACCCGGACCTGCCACTTGTTCGCGTGCTGCCTTTGCTCAGCCCAGAAGAACAAGACGAGGTCTACGGCCCGCGCCTTTACGCCCGCGATACCGCGGCCTATAACCGCATGCGCAAGGTCGAGCCGCTGAACATGGCCATGGATCCTTATCCCGGCTGGGTTACCGGCTTGCGCCGCGCCGATTCCGAGCACCGCGCCACCGCCCCAGCGCTGAGCCTCGACCGCACCGGCCGGTTGAAGATCTCGCCCATCATTACCTGGGATCTCGACGATACGGACCGCTATATCGAGGACAATAACCTCATCATCCACCCACTCACCCTGCAGGGATACCGCTCCATCGGCTGCGCCCCGCTGACCTTCCCGGTCGGTGAAGGCGACGATGCCCGGTCCGGGCGCGTATTTGCAGACGGCAAGACAGAATGCGGGTTACACGAATAATGAGCACACTTTCTCCACACTTAAAAGACCTAGAAAACGAGTCCATCCACATCCTGCGCGAAGTGGCCGGGCAGTTCGACAAGGTAGGCATCCTCTTTTCCGGCGGCAAGGACTCCGTCGTTGTCTTCGAGCTAGCCCGCCGCGCCTTCGCCCCGGCCACGGTGCCGTTTGAGCTGCTCCATGTCGATACCGGCCACAACTTTCCCGAGGTTATCGATTTCCGCGACCGCCTCGTGGAAGAATCCGGCGCTCGCCTCCACGTCGCCCGCGTCCAAGACTGGATCGACCGCGGCGACCTGCAAGAGCGTCCCGACGGCACCCGCAACCCGCTGCAGTCCGTGCCGCTGGTGGAGACCATCGCCGAGCGCGAGTATGACGCCGTGTGCGGTGGCGCCCGCCGCGATGAGGAGCGGGCCCGCGCCAAGGAACGCATCTTCTCCATCCGCGATTCCTTCGGCGGGTGGGATCCCCGCCGCCAGCGCCCCGAGCTGTGGGACCTGTACAACGGCGGAAAGATGGCCGGCGAAAACGTCCGCGTCTTCCCCATCTCCAACTGGACCGAGTCCGATATTTGGGAATACATCGGCGCTCGCGAACTGGAGCTGCCCTCCATCTACTACTCCCACGAGCGCGAGGTATTCAAGCGCAATGGCATGTGGCTGGCTCCTGGTGAATGGGGCGGCCCGGCCGAAGGCGAGGAGCTGGAAACCCGCACCGTGCGCTACCGCACGGTGGGCGATATGTCCTGTACTGGCGCCGTGGAATCTACCGCGTCGATCCCGGATGAGGTGCTCGCGGAGATCTCCATTTCCACCCTTTCCGAGCGCGGCGCCACCCGCGCCGATGACAAACTTTCCGAGTCCGCCATGGAGGACCGCAAGAAGGAAGGCTACTTCTGATGACTACGACCCTCACGCCGAATGTCGGCGCCCTCAAGCAGCGCGATACCCTGCGCCTGTGCACTGCCGGCTCCGTTGATGATGGCAAGTCCACCTTCGTCGGCCGCCTGCTCTATGACACCAAGTCCGTGCTCGCGGACCAGGCCGAGTCCATGGAGCGCACCTCCACCGACCGCGGCTTTGACGGCATGGACCTTTCCCTGCTTGTTGACGGCCTGCGTGCCGAGCGCGAGCAGGGCATCACCATCGACGTGGCCTATCGCTACTTCGCCACGGATAAGCGCACCTTCATCCTCGCCGATACCCCCGGCCACGTGCAATACACCCGCAACACAGTCACCGGCATGTCCACCTCCCAGGTAGTGGTGCTTCTTATCGACGCCCGCCATGGCGTCGTCGAACAAACCCGCCGCCACCTCAACGTGGCCGCCCTCCTCGGCGTGCGCCACGTGGTCCTCGCGGTGAACAAGATCGACCTGGTGGACTACGATGAGCAGGTCTTCCGCGATATCGAGTCCGAGTTCAACCAGATCGCCACCCGCCTGGGTATTACCGATACCACCGTGGTGCCGATTTCCGCCCTCAAGGGCGATAACGTGGTCGAGCGCTCCACCACTATGCCGTGGTACACCGGCCCGACCGTCCTTGAGGTTCTCGAGACCGTCCCCGTGGCCACCGGCCGCGCCGATGAGCTGGATTTCCGTTTCCCCATCCAGTACGTCATCCGCGAGCACGCCTCCGATTACCGCGGCTACGCCGGCCGCGTGAAGGCGGGCTCCATCTCCGTGGGCGACGAGGTCCGCCTCCCTGAAGGCCGCACCAGCACCATCACCCAGATCGACACTGCTGACGGCCCAGCCGACTCCGCCGCCACCGGCGACTCCGTCACGCTCCTGCTTGCCGACGACATCGATCTCGCCCGCGGCGATATCCTCGCTGGCCCGCAGCGCCCCGCGGCCGCTCGCGAATTCGACGCCACCGTTGTCGGCCTGACCGAAAAGGACATTAAGCCCGGCCAGATGCTTAAGCTGCGCTACGGCTCTTCCCTGGTTAAGGCCCGCGTCGCCGCCGTCACCCGCACCCTGGATCTTGATGGCGTTTCCGATGTTGAGGACCCCGAGTCCGTCGCCATGAACGACATCGCCCACATCACTATCCAGACCCAGACCGAGCTCCCCGTCGAGGACTATGCCGCCCGCGGCGCGGTGGGCAACTTCCTGCTCATCGATCAATCCTCCGGCAACACACTTGCCGCCGGCTTCGTAGGCCACCGCCTGCGTTAGTCGTCCTGTGCGCCGCTGCTGCTTCTCTCACTGCGCATCATTATGATGCCCGTGATTCCGAGGAGCAGCGGCGTGGAGATACCGAACACCGTAGGCCCTACTACGGTTAAGTTCACGATCAGCAAGACAACCGCCGCCACCAGCGCGAAAACCCCGAATTTCTGCTGAAACGTCTTCTCGCTCATTCCTATCTCTCCTTCGGCTACGTTACGGCCACGATAACCGCCCCTGGCTCCCCGCGAAAGCCTAGAACGCGGCCACTTCTTGGCTTTTGCGTTCCCCTCGAGGCACCGCTCCGCCGCACCGCGGCCGCCTCCGCAAACAAAACAAGCACGTTTCGCTGCCAAATCGGTGAAATTTTAGCGAAACGTGCTTGTTTTACATCGAACTATTGCATAGGCGGAACGTCGCCGGACATGACTACCTTTTGCTGTCCTTCATCCCACCGGAAGCCTGCGTTGGTTGTGCCTGAGCGGTTGGCATTGCCTTCACCTTCGCGCGGCCAGTGGTAGGTTACCGCGATCTCGGAATCACTCACGCGCTCAATAGTGGGGCGAATCCATAGGGCTTTGCCGTTGCGGTGCCCAAGTATTCGCCGTGATTAAACAACATGATGTGGAAAGGCGAAGAACTGGTTCCTCCCTCAATCATCAGGGTTTCCCACGATAGGGATGCGCAGGGGTCATAACCGGAGGAGTCAAAGAGCTCCCATCCGATGGTGCCCCACGGAGCGACTTGGGATACGCCTTCGGAGAATGCTGTTTGGGCATCAGCTGCACCACACGACGAAGTGGTGTCGGCTTCCGGGCTCGGCTGCTCGTCATCCATCACGACGTTCGGGGCACTGGCCGAGTAGGTTCTTCTTCTGTCGCAGCTGAGTCAGTGGGCGATTCTTCCGGCTTGGCATCGCTGCTTTCTTCTGTAGCGGACGTCGTCGCCGGCTCCACTGAAAACTCCTGTGCGGTTGTATCCGACGTTTCGTCATCGCAGGAAGCCAAGGAGAAACTAATGAGGGCGGCGCTCGCTGCAATGCTTATTCGGCCTAGGTGGGCAGATGATTTAGGCATAAGATATTGCTTTCACATTGAGGCGGTAGATGAAAGGTCAAAGGGGTGCACGCTGCGTTGTAGCGGGTGTAGGGAGTCAACGCAGCAGAAGGGGAGTGACAGGGAATTGAGCGCGGAATCTGGATTAGCAGGGGTCAGAGAAATCCGCGTCGTTATTGAGGGAACGGGCATTGCCGCCGTACTTGGCCTTGAGCTCGCAGACCTTGTCCACGCTGTGACCGGCTTCGTAGATGATGGCATAGATAGAGCCGCCTTCAGTGCGGCTGCGCAGGGAACTACATGTGCCGCCCTTGATGATCTTGGAGCCTGGGTACTTCTTGTGTACTCGGTAGGGCTCAGAAATCGGATCAGTTGCCGGTGGGATAATGACTGACTCCGCGATGAGCACATAGCTGCCGTCGCATTCGCCGTACCAATAATCTTCGGGCGGAAATTCCTCCTCGGCGGTAATAGGCTTGTCGCGGACCTTTGGAGTTTGCGTTTGCTGTGCATCGCAGAGTTGGAGCTGGTTGGTCAGCTCCTTCGGGGCGCCAGCCGTGTCCAACTTGCCCTTGTCGTAGCACTGATTGACGGAGTCTCCAGTCGTATTGTCAGACCGGTACAACTTCCACTCATTATCGGTCCAGTAGAACAGTCCATAATTTGAGGATTGCTTTTGGGCCATGTAAAGCCAGGTGCCATCGCAAAACAGCTGAAGCGTGCCAATTGGAACGTCCATTAGGTTATTGGCTAGCGTTCCACACTTCTCCTCTGTGGAAGGTCGAGTGCTAGCGCCCTTAGCTTGTGTAGTCTTAGCTTTCTCCTCAGGCGTGGATTCTTTCTCAGAAATCGTCTCTTCGGTGGTTTCCTCGCTGTTGTTTTCTTGAGAATGAAAATTCGGTTCAGCGCTGCTCGATTCATCAGAATCTTTGTTTCCCGTTAGTGCCCAGGCACCACCGCCAATAAGCGCAATGATGGCGAGGGCGGCAACGACAATAATGGCGGTGCGCGTGCCTTTGCCCGAAGATTCTGCGTTGGTTCCAGTACCGGAGTCCCGCATAGGGGATGCAGGTCCGTTCGAATCTGAATATGGGGTTGAGTCAGATGAACCCCAAGAATTCTTGTCATTCAAAGGGGAGGCTCCTTTGTGCGCTGGCCAGAAAGAGAAATGCGAAAGAAAGGGAATGATTAAGAATCATTCCGCGTCATACTATAGGCATAAGAGTTGCAAGAATTCTCTCGAATGGGACTATGAAAGGGGTAATTGCAACGCGCCACTTTCCTGCGATGTAACTCGTAGGGATTAAGTACGTCATAAGCTGCGTGACCGAGAACCAACAGCGACGAAGCTGGGGAGTCCCACAATCTCCTGGAAGGGCTTCTATCTGACGCCTTTTTCCCAAGACGAGACCCCAATGAAGGGCACCGCGCAAAGACCAATGTCCGGCTTAATCCCAAGCATGACCAAGAATTAAATCCCCGATGAGGGGGAGGAAGGAGCCCTCGTGGGCCTGGACCGTAATCTCAACGCTGCGGAATTGCATTCGACTCGCAACCGAGTGAGCGTGTCTCCGGATCTCATCCGCCGCTTGGGCGGTGCCTTGGGATATGCCGGGATCGAGGCTTTTGGTCCAGAGGCGCAGGCGGAATTGAGCAAGGTCTTTGATTTGGGAGACATCATCGATATGATGCTGCTTAGCCAGCTGCCGGAGATGGAAGTCGCGCCGGGTGTGGAGCAGCAGGTAGAGGGGGACGTCGCTAAGCAGCTGCTGCGGCGCATCAGCGCGGGTGATTATCTGACGCGCCAGCAGGTGCACGAACGCCTGCCGCGGGCGACGGTGATGCTGTACCGCATGGGGCATCCGCGCCTGTGGGCTTTTGCCGCCCGCCAGCGCCTGCCCCAGGACGCGGAAAGAGCCGTGCCGGATTCCTTCCACCGTGATATCACCGGCCCGTACACCACTCCGGAGGAAGCGTGGCTGGGCATGTATGTGGCCGATGCCACGCGGCTCGGGGAGCTAAACACCCAGGTAGAAGATGCTGGCCTAGAGGAGGACCGGCAGCAGCGCCTGCGGTTGGGCATGAGCCTGGCTGATACCTACCGCCAGGTGTGGAGTTCCGCGCGCGGCCATTGGCGTGTCAGCCCCCAGACGCGCTACATCGTGCCTTCGCGTTTTGGCTATTGCCCCTTTGTCTTCCGCGTGGCCGAGGGCGGGTGGCGCCGCGATTCCTTCGAAGGGAGCCACGACCGCTTCATGGCCACGGAGGGCTATTGGATCGACGTGGAGCGCGAACGGCTCATTCACCTCGGCGCGCCAGACCCGCACGATGCTTGGCTGCCTACGGCGCGGGTGGCGGCCGAAGCACCGACGGAAGAGGACCTGGCCGTCGCCCGGGTGCTCAGCGGGAAAATCATTGCCCTCGGCGCTGGACAGAAAAACATTACGATTCGCCTGCGCCAGAAGAACCGCACATTGAACTTTGACTAGGGTGGGCAGGTATTCTCGCAGGCATGGAGAATCTCAACGGACGCACCCTTTTCGTCGCCGCCGTAGATGCGGAAGCCGCCCACATTCCGGAAGGCGAACCCCTGCTCATCACCGGAATCGGTACGGTTCCGGCGGCCATTGCGCTGACGGAAGCTCTTGCCGACGCCCGCGCGAACGGCGCCCTTCCCGATCGCGTGGTCAACATTGGCACGGCCGGCGCGCTTGTCGACGGCATGGCTGGCGTCTTCGAAGTCAATAAGGTCACCAAGCATGACTTCAAGCTAGAAGTGCTTACCGATATCAACCGCTACCTGCTGCCAGAGACCATCGAGCTCGAGACCTCCGGCCGCCTGCCGGTGCGCGGACTGGCCACGGGGGACATGTTTGTCTCCGATACTGCCCTGCGCACCGAGCTGGCCAAGAAATCGCAGTTGTGCGACATGGAAGGCTATTCCATCGCCGCAGTATGCCAGCGCTTCGATGTGCCCTGCACCCTGCTTAAGCAGGTGTCCGATTCCGCCAATGAGGAATCCAAGGGCACCTGGGCCAACGTCCTCGACCGCGGTGCGCGCCAGCTCGCCTCGGCCGCTACGGACCTAGGCTTTCTGCGCTAAAAACTAAAAGCGCGCCGGGGGAGGGCCGGCGCGCTGCTAGTGGTGGCTGAGTCTTAGCTCAGCGGACTCATGGACTGGTAGAGCTGCTCTACCTTGTCGCGTGGAGTCTCGGCGTGTTCGTAGGTGACGTCGCTGAAATCTTCAGGATCATCCTTGGAGCCGGTGATGATGTCTATATCTGAAGGGGCGACTTCCCCGGAGCGCAGCGCGGCCATCTCGGCGTGGTAGCGCACCACAACAGCGATGGTTGCAGCCACGGGGACGGCGAGGAAGGCGCCGACGATGCCTGCCAGGGTAGAGCCGACTGTGACGGAGAGTAGGACAACGGCCGCGTGCAAGCCCATGGCCTTGGACTGCAGCATCGGCTGGAGGACATTGCCTTCCACCTGCTGGACGATGATGATAAGTGCAAGCGCCAGCAGCGCGTTGGTCAGGCCATTGGAGACCAGCGCGATGATGATGGCGAGGGCGCCAGCGGTGACCGCACCGATGATCGGGATGAAGCTGGCGAAGAACGTCACCACAGCGATGACGAGCGCAAGCGGAACTTGCAGCGCCCACAGGCCAAGGCCGATGAGGATTGCGTCCACCATGGCTACGGCGGCCTGGGCTTGGATGAAGCCGGACAAGGTCTTCCAGATGCGTGAACCCAGCTCAGTGACGTGCCAGCCGGTGGAATTGCCGGTGTACTTGCGCAGCCAAGGCAAGAATTTGTCGCCGTCTTTAATGATGAAGAAGGTGACAAAGAGCATGATCAGCGCGGCCACGACGATGGAGCTGGCCATCGAGAAGCCAGAGATAACGCCGGTGGCGATGGTGGAGGCTTGGCCCTTGGCAAACTTGACCACGTCCTGGAGCACGGACTGTAGCTGGTCACTTTGGATATCGATGGGGGACTTTTCCACCATCTCCGTGAGCTGGTTGATTCCCTCTTCGGCTTGGTTAATGAGCGTTTGGCTCTGGCTAGTGACTACGGGGGCCATGGCGGCAAAAACGCCGCAGAAGATGATGATGAGGCCGAGCAAGGTGCTCACCGCCGCGAGCGAGCGCGGGAATCCCTTGCTGCGCAGCCACGCGCTGATGGGGTAGAGCACCGTGGAGACGAGGATGGCGAGCAAGACCGGCAGCAGGCCTACCCAAATGAACTTGAGCAGGTAGCCGGCCAGCGCTAGGCCGGCGACGATAAGGATAAAGATTACCGAGACCTTGGCCATGGTGCGGAAGTCCTTGGCCAGAACAGCGGATTTATCGTCGCGCTCGGCAGGGTGCTCGCTGGCAGCCTCTGCACCAAGGTGCGCGTCATCATAAGCGACGAGGGTATGCGAATCTTCCTCGCCTGGCTTTTGGATCTGGGTTGCGTTGCCTTTTTCCTGCGCAGACGGGCGCTTGACCTCGTCGCGGGAAGACGAATTATGTGACGTAGACATTGCCTACCACTATGCCACATTAAACTCGCAGCGCATATACGAAAAAGGAGGTAGCGGCCCACGGGCGGGGCGCTACCTCCCTTCAATACCTTTAACACGTCCGCTGACGCGGCCGGGAATTACTCGTCGCGCAGGTTACCTACGTTGCGGATAATGCCGAAGCGGTGCATGGTAACCGAAACTGCCTGCTCAAGGAGGTAAGGCATGAGCTCACGGCGGCCGTCGGCAAGCACGGGCTGGTCCAGCACCACGGAGTTGGAGCGCACCGCGGCCTCGTAGATGGAATCCGGCACGGTGCCCAGGGCGCGCACGCGGGAGGAGGCGTCATTGGCCACGTCGGTGGCAAAAGCCTCGTCGGTGATGGCCTTGACGTCGAAGCCGAGGTCTTGCAGCTGGGTGGCAACCTCCGGGGTGGCGGAGATTTCCGTGGCGGTACCGGTAATTGCGGCGGCCAGCACCTGGCGAGCAACCTCGCGCAGCTCGTAGCCTTCGCCCACGCGCACACGCAGCTTGGTCAGAAGCGGGCGGTAGCGGAAGATATTGGCCTCAGAAACCAAACCGGTGCGGTCGTGATTGCGGCCAAACTCTTCCTGCCACGCCACCTGGTCCAGTTCAGCGGCGCGCCACAGCCAGGTGATGTCGTCCTCGGTGAGCTTGCCGGAGAGGTTATCGCGCAGGCGGTGCAGCGCGGCGAGGCTTGCTGGGGCAATGTCCACGTTGCGCGGCTTGAGCTCGCCATCGGCCCACTCGCCCATCTGCGCCACGTAGTTCGGGCCGCCAGCCTTGGCGCCCGGTCCCATGACGGACTTCTTCCAACCGCCGAAAGACTGGCGCTGGACAATCGCGCCGGTGATGCCGCGGTTGACGTAGGCATTGCCCACCTCGACGTTGTCGATCCAGTATTCAATTTCGGCGTCGTCAAGCGAGTGAATGCCGCCGGTCAGGCCATAGCCGGTGTCGTTCTGCCAGGCAATGGCCTCTTCCAAGGTATCGGCGTACATGATGCCCAGGATGGGGCCGAAGCACTCGTTCTTGTGGTACCAAGAGCCCGGCTGCACATTATCGCGGATGCCCGGGGACCACAGGGTGCCCTCTTGGTTGAGCTTTTCCGGCTTGAGCAGCCACTTCTCGCCCGGTTCGAGCTGGGTCAAACCGCGCAGGAGCTTCTCGCTCGGCTCTTCCGCCAGGCCGTTCATGGTGGTGGTGATATCGAAGCCTGGGCCCGGCTTAAGGGTCTTGACGGCATCCAGCAGCTGGGTGCGCAGGCGCTCGGACTTGCCGGCCGCGCCGACGAAGATAACCAGGGAGGCCGCCGAGCACTTCTGTCCGGAGTGGCCAAAGGCGGAGTTGTAGAGATCATCGATGGCCAGATCCGGGTCTGCGGCTGGGGTGATGATGAGCGCATTCTTGCCGGAAGTCTCCGCCATAATGTTCATCTTCGGCTTCCAAGAACGGAAGAGCGCGCCGGTATCGGAGGCGCCGGTGAGGATGACATTGTCCACGTCATCGTGGGAGAGCAGAGCCTTGCCGGCTTCGCCTTCATCAGTAAGCACGAGCTGGACCAGGTCCGGGTCCAGTCCCTGCGCCTCGAGGGCGGTGCGGAAGGTCTCCACCACGAGCTTGCCGCAGTGAACCACCTGCGGTGCAGGCTTGACGATGACCGCCGAGCCCGCCGCCAAGGAGGCAGCAATGCCGCCGGTGGGGATGGCAATGGGGAAGTTCCACGGCGGGGTTACCACGGTGACGGTGTGCGGGGTGAACTCGGAATAAGACTCTTCCAGCAGGCGCGCGGACTGGCCGTAGTAGGTGCAGAAGTCAATCGCCTCAGAGACCTCAGGGTCGGTCTGGGTAACAGTCTTATTGGCCTCATACGCAGCCACGGAGATGAACTTGCCGCGCTGGGACGCGATCTGATCTGCCACGGCCTCCA
This sequence comes from Corynebacterium sp. UMB0012, assembly GCF_030216265.1. Lineage (NCBI taxonomy): Bacteria > Bacillati > Actinomycetota > Actinomycetes > Mycobacteriales > Corynebacteriaceae > Corynebacterium > Corynebacterium sp. UMB0012. Next base: position 4,995 of record NZ_JASOKQ010000008.1, on the reverse strand, counting down.
GTGCGGCGGCGCGCTCGGCGGCAGGGCGCTTGCCCCACTCGGTGCCCAGTTCCTTGGCACGAGCGATGTGGCCTTCGACCGCGGCAGGGTCGGTAACCTCCGCAATGCCGTGCTCGCCTGGATTGCGCTTGAGCGCTTCCAGCGCCCACTGGCGGTTCGGCGCGAGCGCCGGGTCAGTATCTGCCTCATTGGTAAAGCGTCCGGTGCGCGGTGCCTGGCGGCCGTCTTCCTCGAGGCGATTCTGGGTGCGGCGGGCACCAGCGAAGGTGTCCCAGCGCTTGGCGACGGCCCGACGGAACGTCTCTTCCTGGTCCGCCAATGGCTCCTCTCCAGGGGCAAAGAGCGCGTAGAGGAAGTTCTGCGGCGCGGAGTTTTCTTCCAAGCGGCGCACCAGGTAGGACACGGCGACGTCGAAGTCTTCTGCGTGGACAACCGGGGTATAGAGGATTTGGCGGCCGTCAAAGACCTTGCGCACCGCTGCCTGCTGTGCTGGGGACATGCCCTGCAGCATCTCCGAATCCATCATGTGCAGCACGCCGCGCTTCTTGCCCAGTTCATAGGCCATTGCCGCGGTGTAGAGGTTGTGGGTTGCTACGCCGATGCGGACGCTATCGGCGTATTCTTCGCGCAGGATGAAATCCAATAGGCGGTAGTAGTTGGCGTCAACGTCGAGCTTGTTGGTGTAGGTAGCCAGCGGCCAATCGTGGACCTCGCCCTGCACGGTTTCCATGGATAGGTTCGCGCCCTTTACAATGCGCACCTTGACCTTGCCGCCGCCCTTAGCCACGCGCTCCTTGGCAAAGTCAGCGACATCCTTGAGCGCATCGAAGGTATCTGGCAGGTAAGCCTGCAGCACGATGCCGGCATCCAAGGTGAGGAATTCCGGCTCACTGAGCAGCTCCTTGAACAGGCGGATGGTCAGGTGGAGATCGTGGTACTCCTCCATGTCCATGTTGATAAAGACCTTGTCGGTGCGGTCTGCTGCAGCCTGATACAGCGGGCGCAGGCGCTCCTTGAGGCGCTCTACCGAGCCGTCGATATCCCAGTGGTTGAGCTGGGCCACCATGGAGGAAGCCTTGACCGAAACGTAGGTCACGCGGGGGTTTTGGATGAGCTTGAGGGTGCGCTCCGCGCGGGACTTCGCCTCTTCCTCACCGAGTACGGCCTCACCCAGCAGGTTGAGGTTAAGCTGCTCACCGGATTCGGCGGCCTTGTCCAGGATCTTGTTGAGGGCATCAGACTCTGCGTCTAGAACCAGGTGGCCAACCATCTTGCGCATGTATAGGCGGGCTACCGGCATGACTAGGTTCGGCAGGATGGGGCCGAAGAAGCCACCGGCGCCAACGAGTGCACCATTGATGCTGCCCAGGAACGACGGGTCATAGTGGGAAGAAATATCCTTCAGCGCGTGCGCGGCAACCTTGTCATCTTCTGGGCGCATGACGCGGTCGACGAAGTCCATGGTGAACTTCACGCCGTCTTCATCGCGCAGCAGGTCCGCGAGCTGTTCGGTGGCCTTATCTTCTTCGTCCGCAGTGGACTTCAACCAGTCGTGTGCGCGGCTAATTGCTGCAGGCAGGACTGCTTCCACATCATCAGAGATGGGCAAGCGGGTATTAGCAGGAGAAGTCATATTGGTTCTACCTCTTTTTCAAACGGGTCACATCCCCGTAGCCGCTAGCAGTATTCGTTCCGGACAGTGGGCTGCCAGGCGATACGGCGGCTGGGACGTAAGCGGTGAGCTATGTGGTACTGCAAGGCTGCAGTCGGGTGAGGAGCGAACACGCGGGTGCGCGCGACGCAATGTGAGGGTCGCAGGGATTCGATGTGAAGTGCGATGTTCAGCGGGCCATTATGCGGGCCGAGTGCGGACGGGAGGCCTATCGCTGCTGCGACGAACGCGCGCCAGGTTGGTGTTCAACACTCACCTGCTTTCTATGACGTGACTGTGTAAGGCTAAAGGAAAACGCGAGCGCCATAACGCTCTGACGTGCGGCAACCCTGCAGGTTCAGGTTCCAATTGTTGCCTGGGAAATACTATGAACTTTTGTGTTGCCGTAATTATAGGAAAGCGGTAAACGTGATGCTAGTCTCCTTTGGAAAACGGTAAGCGGGGGTAGAAAAACAAAAAATAAACCCCAGCATGTGGGGTTTAGAGGGGGTATTGACTCATCCGGGGGTACTCTACCCCCGGATTGTCCAACAATTGGGTTCTAAGAACCGTAGCCGGCCTTGAGCGCCTTCACTGCTAGCTCGAGGCGCGACTTGGCATGGAATTCACTGAGCAGGGTGGACACGTACTTCTTCACCGTGCCCGGTGCATAATGCGTGCTCTTGGCAATCTCTTCGTTGGACTTTCCTTGGCAGACCAAGTCCAGGACCTGCTCTAGCGCAGGAGAGATGTGGTGATTGTCCTTGATCTTCGCGGTTGCGGCAGCCGCATCGGCGCCTGCTCCCTCAGTGTTCCAATTAGGAAGCTGCTCAAACAAACGGGTAAGCGACTGCGGGGTGACAACCGTGCCACCGCGCACGGCCTCGCGCACGGTATCTAAAATGTAGACCGGCTTGGAGCTTTTCAGAATATAGGCCGCAGCCTTATTGGACATGACCTCTTTGAGGGTCTCGTCATTGTCCATCGCGGTCATCGCAACAAAGACCGGAGGGTCTTCCAATTTGTTGACCTCGCGCAAGAGGGTCGTGCCATCCATCTCGGGCATATGGATGTCCGCGACAATGACGTCAAAGTCCTGCTCTTGCAAAAGCTCGAGGGCGACCTTGCCATTTTCTGCGGTGGCGCGCACCTCCATGTCCTCAGCCGAGGCGAAGTAGCGACCCAAGGCCTCCAGGACAAGTGGGTCGTCATCGACGACCAAGAGGGATATTTTTACTTCACGCACCATGGAGATGGGCAACCGAAAGCGAGCTCGACTGCAGACTTGTATTCGGTGGTGGCAGGGAGATCGCCCGGGGTAAGGCCGCCCAATAGGGAGGAAGACAGCATGAGTGGAGTGAGAAGACTTGCGAGTGCGGCCTGCATTAAGGCGCTCCTTTTGTGAAAGTTTGAATATGCAGAAACAAACGAAAGCTTAGTGTATGGATTAAGCCTTTGCTATACATCGTGGTGGAACTAACGCCGCTTATGGGCACTGGGCGGCAGAGATAAGATCAATTCCCATTTCCCCGATTCCAACTCCGTGTCTAATCGTGCGTCAATCGTGGTTGCAATCCGGTTCATGGAGGACATGCCAATGCCGGAGGACATTTCGGTGTTCTTGCTTGTTGGTTTAGCTACGGGATTAGTGATGGTAATGACAGTCCAGCCCATATGGGGTCGAACGGAAATTGCAATCTCTGCCCCTGGTGGAGAATACTTCACCGCGTTTAGGCAGGCTTCTGTTGTGATGGCTGCAATGGAATCGAGAATGGCTTGCGGGAATTCCGGTGCAAACTCTTCCCCTGTGACCTCAACAACGGGTGATCGATTGAGACGGGAAAGGCGTTCCTCTTCCTCCGAAATCAGCTGAGCAAAGCTCGTTGGTTTTGTGGTTGAACCAAAACTCATGCCGTCGTTAATTCCATCGATATTATTTCGCAGGACCTTAGTCAGTGCACGTACTTCGGACATGGAAGAGCGCATGGAATCGCTGAGCTCATCGAGTTTCTTCGCTAGCTCTGGCTGTTTGGAATACTCGAGGCTCAGGGCCTCTAGCTGCATAGTATTTACCGTGAGGTTAGAAACAACCGAATTGTGCAAGGTTTCGGCGAGATCGGACTGTCGGCGCTTCACGTCGTCGTTCCATTCCACCATTGCATTTTTATAGCGTCGAGCGGAGTGTGCGAGAGTAGCGCCAATCACTGCGCCGACTCCGATAAACATGGCCCAAGTAAAGGCGGAGGCGGGGTTAAAAACTAAACTGCCGGCCTCTGGATCGAATTGGCCTACGATCCACAGGATCGAACCAACACCGAGAGTTTGAGCATGTCTTTCGTGAAAAGCTACCACTGCCAGGAAGACAGGGGTAAGGAAGACACAGGTTAGATAAGGCGCTTCTGCCGTTATAGTTGCCACGAGCCATACCAATACGAAAAGCGTCGCCATAGCGAGCGGCAGCCGAAAGGCAAAAACGGTGATTGTGCTTAGGGCAAGACCGACGACCGCGGCAATCAACTGGTACTCAGTGGGCGTAAAGAATGCGCCAAGTAATGTCAGCGCCACGCAAACTACTGCAGTTAAAGCGGCTGTTCGCTGCAGGGTCATGGCCGCGCGGATGCGTTGGTGAATGGGCGGCTGTGAAGGTTTCGACACGGTGCGGTCCACGCTTCCTGGATGCTAAGGCTCAATGGGTTTTATCTCCCTAGTGTAAGTACGGCGAACGTGAAACAGCGATTGAAAACAGCGAAACCCCCGCACCTTCGTGCGCGGTTCCTTGTGGTGGGTTCCGAGCGGAGGAAGAAGGTGAGGGGGTTTAGCTGGTCTTCATGAAGGAGTACAGAAAGCTAATTACTTAGCTTCTGCAGCAGCCTCTGCGTCATCCTTGGAGGACAGGCCCTCGAATACGGAGGACAGGCCCTCGGAGTCGGTGTTGGACTCGGAGGAAGCCTCGATGAGGCCCTTGATGCCCTTAACGAGTGCTTCCCAGTCAATGGCGGAGCTGAGGTCTGCGAGGGTATCGAACATATACATTCCTTTCGGATCGGCGGAGTAAAACTACAATCTCTCTCTGGGGTAGCAGCTCTTAACTGCTGTGATTTCTAGTATGCGGTAGCGGGGGCGAGCTGCCAATCCTCTTTTGGATCCTTTCTGAGGTGACTTTTGGATCCTCTTAGGGCTATTTAAGGAGTTCCGTATGGGTATGGGGCGGTGTTGGGTGAAGGGAGGGTGATTGTGCGGAGGGTAGGGGTGTGGGCGTCGGCAAGGTGAAGTGCCCCGAGTTTTGTTCCTAGGCATTTGCCTTGATTTCTATTATTTCCTGTGGCGGTTTCTGCTTCCAAAAA
>NZ_JASOKQ010000088.1:0-304 GCF_030216265.1 Corynebacterium sp. UMB0012 | reverse complement strand
ATAAGTGTGCTGGGCTTCTCCGGTCCAGGTTCACGCTTGCGCACGAGCTCGGCCACTGGGTGTATCGCACGTCTTTCGGAACTGGTTGCGGACACGGAGCTGTCGAACGCGCTATGAATTCGTTCGCTGCGCATCTGCTGATGCCGCGCTCCTTTGTAGAACGGATGGAGGCGAAGCACGCAGACAGGAGAGCGCTCGCGATGGCAGTTTCTTCTCAGTGTGGTGTGAGTTGGAGCGCGACGCTTGGGCATCTTGCAAACCTTGGTGTTATCACCGATGAAACCTATGCGTTGGAGGTGGAATG
>NZ_JASOKQ010000087.1:0-305 GCF_030216265.1 Corynebacterium sp. UMB0012 | reverse complement strand
TCTTTGTCGCCGCCTTGTTGAATGGTGAGTTTACTGTCGCTGGTGGCGATCGCCGTTTTCGTATCGTCTCTGGTGGTGCGCGTTGTCAGGGTTTGCGCCTGCGCCAGATGGGTGACGCTGATTGTGTATTTCCCGGCGATGGCGTTACCCGCGGTGGTGGCACTGAACGCGGTGGTGCTGCTGGTGGTGCTGGTAGCGGAAAAAAGATCGGCTTTAGACAATGCAGTATTGGCGGTCTGGAAAGTTGTCAGCGCGCTTTTCAGCGTACCGTAGGCGCTAAGTTTAGCGGTAAACGACGATTGCTG
>NZ_JASOKQ010000086.1:0-308 GCF_030216265.1 Corynebacterium sp. UMB0012 | reverse complement strand
ACTGGGCACTTAATTTTGGTCAGTTGAGCTGCAACATTAAAATTCAAGATTGCCTGGGCTAAAATGATAAATCTATCGACTTCTTTAACTTTAGTAATAGTTGCAAGTAGTTTAAGCAGGTGATGATGTTTATGGATATAGTGAGTAGAATAAGATCGTTGAAATGAATCCCATACTAACTCCTTCAGCTGATTATTTTTAGCTAAACTAATCCACTGCTTAATGGTTGTATTACTTGTATTATTGGGTTCTGAAATGGTGACCGCCAAGACCAGTTTATGAACTATATCAGGTTGATTAATTGCCAA
>NZ_JASOKQ010000085.1:0-311 GCF_030216265.1 Corynebacterium sp. UMB0012 | reverse complement strand
GCGTAATGATGGCCAGGCTGTCTCCACCCGAGACTCAGTGAAATTGAACTCGCTGTGAAGATGCAGTGTACCCGCGGCAAGACGGAAAGACCCCGTGAACCTTTACTATAGCTTGACACTGAACACTGGTCCTTGATGTGTAGGATAGGTGGGAGGCTTTGAAGTGTGGACGCCAGTCTGCATGGAGCCATCCTTGAAATACCACCCTTTAATGGCTGGTGTTCTAACGTGGACCCGTAATCCGGGTTGCGGACAGTGTCTGGTGGGTAGTTTGACTGGGGCGGTCTCCTCCTAAAGAGTAACGGAGGAGC
>NZ_JASOKQ010000084.1:0-314 GCF_030216265.1 Corynebacterium sp. UMB0012 | reverse complement strand
ACGAATGGGAGAACGCCTTCGTGGAATTGCAGAAAATGTTTTCGCTTACGCAACGGGACAACGCGATGCTGAACGGGCGAGTCATGCAGTTGAGTCAGCAGGTGCAGCACTTGAGCGAGCGGACAGAACGCTTGAGCCAGTTATACAGCGAGAACAGGAGATAAGGGATGAACGGCTGATGCAGGAACGCGAACATGAGTTATCTCTGGAGCGGGAGCGTCAGCCGGAAATCCAGGAGCGGACACTGGATGGCCCTTCGCTGGGATGGTGAAACCATGAAAAATGACGTGTTCAGTGGATTAAGGCGGGCTAAT
>NZ_JASOKQ010000083.1:0-315 GCF_030216265.1 Corynebacterium sp. UMB0012 | reverse complement strand
TCTGGAGGTCAAAAACAGAAAATTATTTTAGCTCGTAATGAGATACATAATTTTTCTATTATTTTAGCTGATGAGGCAACTAGTGCAATAGATTCAAAAAGTAGCTATCGCATTCTAAAAAATTTAGTATCATCGAATAAAACAGTTATTGTAATAGCGCATAATTTAACTCCAGCCATGGAAAAACTATTTAGTAGAAAGATTAGCCTTGGAAGCAATAAGAGGTGAGTATAAGTGTCTTTTAAAGATCTATATGCTGTTAATAGAATAAGAATGATATCGCTATTAGTTCTAGAATTCCTAACTTCTGGTTTG
>NZ_JASOKQ010000082.1:0-325 GCF_030216265.1 Corynebacterium sp. UMB0012 | reverse complement strand
CTTCCAATCGCATGCATTCCTTAGCCTACTGCGTCCCTCCATTGCTCAAACAAAAACAACTGGTACAGGAATATCAACCTGTTGTCCATCGCCTACGCCTATCGGCCTCGGCTTAGGTCCCGACTAACCCTGGGCGGACGAGCCTTCCCCAGGAAACCTTAGTCATACGGTGGACAGGATTCTCACCTGTCTTTCGCTACTCATACCGGCATTCTCACTTCTAAGCGCTCCACATGTCCTTGCGATCATGCTTCGACGCCCTTAGAACGCTCTCCTACCATTGTCCAAAGGACAATCCACAGCTTCGGTAATATGTTTAGCCCCG
>NZ_JASOKQ010000081.1:0-327 GCF_030216265.1 Corynebacterium sp. UMB0012 | reverse complement strand
TTCAGGCGTGTCCCTGGTTCCTCAAGTCTCGCAATTTTTTTAAGTAGGCGTTTTCCGCTTCCAGCCGCTCAACCTGGAGGCGAAGCTTTTCCTCTTCCGTGAGGCGTTTCGGCGCAGCCGATCCTTTGGGCCTGCCCTTCGGCTTCGGGCGGAGAGTGTCCGATTCTTTGTGTGCGGAGGCTTGGTTTACAAGTAATCCGCGAATCGGTTGGGGTAAGCCACGGCTAGTTGGTTGATGGCTTGTTTCCACCCGGTGGCTTTCGCTCCTTCAATATAGCCGTTGCACTCAATGTTGCGCTTTGCTTTCTTCGCTCGCTGGGCAGCGCG
>NZ_JASOKQ010000080.1:0-331 GCF_030216265.1 Corynebacterium sp. UMB0012 | reverse complement strand
CCTGGTGTTTTTTGCGGTGTGTTGTGGTCGTGCAGTATATCGCTTGCGGTCGGTGGGTGCAGGGGGGTATCTTCCGTGCTAATTCGTAAAATTAGAAGGAAGCGCACTTATATGTTTCTCTCCTTCGTCGAGAAACAGTGCGCTCCTGCAGAGGGCTGAAACCGTGGCAACCTATCACCTCAGCGTTAAATTTGGTGGCAAGGGGCAGGCTGCAAACCACGCCGATTACATCGAGCGCAAAGAGAAATACCGCGACCGTCAGGATTTGGAATATTCCGCACACGGAAACATGCCGGAATGGGCCAGGGATAATCCTTCCCATTTCTGGCAG
>NZ_JASOKQ010000079.1:0-333 GCF_030216265.1 Corynebacterium sp. UMB0012 | reverse complement strand
AATTTCAGAACAACATCCGAAACAGGCCGTGAAAAGCCCGAAACCCAACAAAAGAACAAACCACCACAAACCACAAAGCAAAAACACTTCATAAGGCTCATGCTGGCGTCCAAAAAATTACTACAAAGAAAAAATACAGTTCCCTCAACCCGACGGGGTCAAAAAAGAGGAAACCAAAAAGTTGAACACAATCACATGCCAACCAATCCATCTCAATGCAGCCGAAACACCAAACAGCATTCAAAAGAGTACGTGTTCCACATACCCAACCGGCACACACCAACCAACAAACCACTAAGCCTGCTGGCAGACAAACCAATCAACACACAACCA
>NZ_JASOKQ010000007.1:0-115004 GCF_030216265.1 Corynebacterium sp. UMB0012 | reverse complement strand
TGAACTCGACGGAATACTTTCTAGGCATAGTTCAATCCTTCCTTAGCTGAGGTAGGAACTAAACCCAGGACGCTTCAAACAGACAATCACCGCAACGGATCGTATCCAAAGACCGTGGATTCTAACTACGGGCCAGTCACCGTTGATGTGCCAAGAGATCGGGCTGGCACATTCTTGCCGACTATGATCCCTAAAGGTTCTAGGCGCTTGACTGATGTCGATGACATGATAGTCAGCTTGTACGCCGGTGGGATGACAATTAGGGACATCCAGCACCATATGGCAACGGCGATGCGGGTCGATATTTCCCATGAGACGATTTCTGCGGTTACTGATGCCGTCTCGGATGAGGTCATGGTCTGGCAAAACCGCCAGCTAGACGAGTTCTACCCGGTCATTTTCCTGGACGCGCTGCGCATTAAAATCCGCGATGGCGGCCTAATGGTCAATAAGTCCGCGTACATGGCAATCGGCGTGGCTCTCGACGGTATCAAGCACATTTTGGGATTGTGGATTGCCAAAGAAGAAAGCGCTTCATCCTGGGCGCAAGTATGCGTCAATCTTTCTAACCGTGGGGTTAAAGACGTCTTTATCGTTTGCTGTAACGGGTTCAAAGGCTTGCCGGAAGAAGTAAAGGCAACCTGGCCGAACTCTATGGTGCAAACCTGTATCGTGCACCTGATTCGCGCAGCTAACCGATGGGTAGCCTACAGGGATCGTCGGGGTGTATCGGCCGCGTTGAAAAAGATTAAACCGCTAGAGACGAGCCCACAGCTCAGGCTGCTTTAGACGAACTTGAAGCCTCTGAATTGGCAGAAAAGTATCCACGCTCAGTCAAAGTCTGGCGGGATGCTTGGCAGCGTTTCGTACCGTTTCTGCAGTTCCCACCAGCAGCCAGCAAGGTCATTTACACGAAGAATTCGATTGAATCATTCAACAATGAACTGCGGAAAGCTACCCGCAACAGGGTGCAGTTCACTAACAATGAATCAGCGCTCAAGACGCTATGGCTCATGATCTGCAATATCGAAGACAGACGAGCTGCCAAGAGAGCGAAGCAGGGCAAACGAGTCTCAGCGACAACCGGCAGACTCATGGAAGGGACCCGAGTTTCCGGCTGGAAACAAGCCATTAACCAAATGGCCGTGGCCTACCCCGACAGCTTCGACAAATACCTATAAACCTAGCCCCACACACAAACAACTTGACACCCTCCGAACAGCAAGCATTGATAGATGCAGGTCTGCACTACATTTTGTCGGTGAAACCCCACCGTGCCTGAGGTGATTGAAACCTGGCGGCGGGAAATCCCTGGTGAAGCCTACGCCCACGGCCGGATCTGGACACAAGCCTCGGCAAGCGATGCGCGCAAACACACAACCCCGAATACGGTGACCCACTTCCAGTACTCCTATGATCGGGCCAGACACGGCCTGCGCGGAATCAAAGCGCAAGTCACAAAAGCCAAACGCGCTGTTGACGGCGAAATCGCCATTAAGCGCAACCGCTATTTCGATCTTTCCACCCCGAACAAGAAGGTCAACTACGCTCTTGCTGCCAAACACCGAGCCCTAGCCGGAATTAAAGGCTATGAAACCGACCTGACCGCTCTTCCCGCCCAGGAGGTTATCGGGCATTACCGCAGGCTATTCCACATTGAAAATGTCGTATCGGATGTCGAAATCAGACCTGAAAGCACGCCCAATCTATGCGAGGAAACAAAACTCGATCACAGCACATCTCAATATTGTGATGGCAGCACTAGCCGTGACCCACCTGATGGAGACCCGCAGTGGTCACTTCATCAAACGCCTCGTGAGAACACTCAAGAAATACCGCAGCTTTCAACTCGTCGTTGGCGGCGAAACCATTCACACCGCCGTACCATTCCCGCCCGACCTCACTGCCACCATCCAAGTAATCACCGGCCGCGAACTTCCGCACAAAATTGGCCTAAGTCAGGTTAGAAGGGAATCAGCACACCGTCTCGTGGGATTCGTGCTCTGGGTGCTCAATCTGGATGGTGGAGTGCTCGATACCGTGTTCGCGCAGGGCCTGCTGAGCGGCATCCAACAGCGGGCCGGTGCCGACGGTGCCGTCGCGCACGATATGCACGGTCGTGAGCACGTTCACGCCGTCCAGGCTCCACAGGTGCAGGTCGTGGATGTCAGCAACGCCCTCGACCTGCCGCAGCGCGGGCTCGATCGCACTGGCGTCGAAGTCCGCCGGGACTTGCTCGAGCAGCACGCTCGCCGAAAGCCGCATGAGCTGCCAGGCGCGCGGCAGCACCATCGCCGCGATCGCTAGGGAGGCGATCACGTCCGCCGCCACAAACCCCGTGGTCAGTACCACGATGCCGGCCACGATTACTGCGACCGAGCCGAGCATATCCACTAACACGTGCAAGAACGCGCCCTCCACGTTGATCGAGGATTTGCGGTGCCGGTTCAGAACCCACGCCGATAGCGCATTCGCCACCAGGCCGATCACCGCGATGATCAGCATCGTTTTTCCCTGCACTTCGGCCGGGCTCTGCAGGCGGCGCACCGCCTCGACGACAATCCACACCGAGATCGCCAGCACCATCACTGCGTTCGCCAGTGCAGCAAGCACCTCCACTCGTCGGTAGCCGTACGTGGCCTGAGCCGATGCTTGTCGGCGCCCAACCAACACCGCTAACACCGCGATGATCAACCCCGCAGCGTCGGAAAGCATGTGCATCGCATCCGCCATCAGCGCCATCGAACCCGCCAACCAGCCGCCGATCAGCTCCGCGAAGAAGACGGTGCCGGTAATGCCTAGCGCAATCAAGAGTGCGCGCAGCGGCGTGCTGGAGTGATCGTGGTCGTGGTGCTCGTGTGCCATGCACTCAGCCTACCCCCGTCGACGCTTATTGACAATTAAATGAAAATGAATGACGGTAAGCGCAGCCACTGAGGCCAAGTCGGCCTGATTTAGGTCATTGTGCAGTTGTCCTTTGAATGTGTAGAGAAGCTGAAACATGAACAACCAAAAAGTACTGCAGCCGCATGTCAGGAAAGCAACCGCTGAGTGTACACGAGGTAAATATAAATCTACATTTGTATAAATGTATATAGAAAAGCGCCGCGACCCGTGGAACATGTTAAAGGGTGGGTCGCGGCGCTCGTGCCAAAAATCTACTTCTTGGTTTCACCCAACAAGTGACACTGAATCATGTTGGTGTTGCCAGCAATTCCTGGAGGAGTACCAGCAATGACGACAATCATGTCACCTTCCTCGTACCTGTCCATCTCCAGCAATGCATCATCGATGGCTTCCATCATGTCATCGGTGGACTTAACGTGCGGGCTCAAGAAGGTCTCAGCACCCCACGTCAGAGCCAGCTGGGAACGAACCGCTGGGTCCGGCGTAAACGCCAACAGCGGAAGCTGGGAGTGCAGGCGAGCCACTCGCTTAGCGGTATCACCGGAGGTAGTAAAGGCTACGATAGCCTTTGCATTGAGGCGCTCGGCAATATCGCGGGCGGAATAGGACACCACACCACGCTTGGTGCGCGGAACGTGAGTCAGCGGTGGAACCTTGCCACCATCTTCAGCATTAGCCACGATCTTAGACATGGTGCGCACGACGTTCTGCGGGTCAATACCCACGGAAGTCTCACCAGAGAGCATAACGGCATCAGCGCCATCGAGAACGGCGTTAGCCACGTCGGAAGCCTCTGCACGGGTCGGGCGCAGGTTAGAAATCATGGAATCCAGCATCTGGGTAGCCACGATGACCGGCTTAGCGTTCTCGCGAGCAATCTGGATAGCGCGCTTCTGGAACAGCGGCACGCGCTCCAGCGGCACCTCAACACCGAGGTCACCACGGGCAATCATGATGGCATCGAATGCCAGCACGATAGACTCAAGTGCGTCTACCGCCTCAGGCTTTTCCAGCTTGGCAACGACCGGAACGCGGCGACCCTCTTCGTCCATAATCTCATGGACCTTATCCACATCTGCTGGGGAGCGGACAAAGGACAATGCCACGAGGTCAACGCCGAGATTCAAAGCGAAGCGCAGGTCAGCGATATCCTTTTCCGACAACGCCGGCACGGAGATATCCATACCAGGGAGGGAAACGCCCTTGTTATTGGAAACCGGGCCACCTTCGGTGACCTCACAGACGACGTCGTTGCCGTCGACTTCCTTGCAAACAACGGCAACCTTGCCGTCGTCGATCAGTAGGCGGTCACCTGGCTTGGCGTCCTTGGCCAGGCCCTTGTAGGTGGTGGAGACGCGGTCATGGGTGCCTTCGATATCGTCCACGGTAATGCGGACGATCTGGCCGTTATCCCATTGCTCCTCGCCGTTGATAAAGCGGCCAAGGCGAATCTTAGGGCCCTGGAGGTCCGCCAAGATACCTACGGCGCGGCCGGTCTTATCGGTGGCCTGGCGCACCCAGTTGTAATTCGCCTCGTGGTCTGCATGCTCGCCGTGAGACATATTCAGGCGGGCAACGTCCATGCCGTCCTGTACGAGGCGCAAGATGCCGTCCTCGCTAGCAACGGCAGGGCCGAGAGTACAAACAATCTTCGTTCTTCTATCCAGCATTATTGGCCTATTCCGTCGGGGGAAATTGAACACTCCCCAACCTACTCCTTCGAAAGGATTGGGGCCACAATTTCTCGGTTTCATTTTCCGAGCGGGCACCCCAAAATGCACCGTTTCCCACACAACCAAAACCAACCGGACATATTTGGGCGGTGTTTACGTCGATAAAGAACCCGGTTGCTGTCCATTAGATACCGCGTGCTCATCACTGTGCTCATCAGCATCCCGGCGCTCCGCCCAATATTTAGGATCCACCTCTTCGGGGGACTCTGGGCCCTGCCGGTGCCTATCAAGCACAAAGAAGACAATCGCGGCGATGATAAAAATCACAAGGGAGACGATGATATTTACGCGCACCCCAAAGATATGGGTTGCTTCATCGGAACGCATCCCTTCAATAAAGAAGCGCCCCAATGTATAGCCCATGACATAGAGGGCAAAGACGCGCCCGTGCCCCAACTTCCAGGCCTTGTGAGCCCACAAGAGGAAAAGGCAGACCAGGACATTCCACACGAGCTCGTACAAGAAAGTCGGGTGCACCGAGGTCATGACCTCACCCGTGGAGTGTCCGGAAACGGGAGCATAGCCGCCATTTTCATTGACACGATAATAGATGTCTAAAGCCCACGGAACGTCGGTCGGGCGCCCATAGAGCTCTTGGTTAAACCAGTTACCTAGGCGTCCAATCGCCTGCGCGAGGACGAGGCCTGGCGCCACCGCGTCAGCAAAGGGGCCGAGCGGCACCTTTTTCACTTTGAAAAGCACCCACAAAGCTAGTGCGCCCAAGGCTACGGCGCCCCAAATGCCCAGTCCGCCATTGGTGATCTTCAGCGCGTCCGCGGGATTGCAGCCATCGCAGAAGTACTTCTGGTTATCGGTAATGACGTGGTAGAGCCGCCCGCCAATGATGCCGGCTGGAATGACCACGATGGCGGCATCCCATACTGTGTCTGGGTTACCGCCGCGTGCGGTGTAGCGGCGTAAGGTCATTCGCAAGGCGACGATAATACCTACGATGATGCACAGCGCATAGGCACGAATGGGAATGGGCCCCAACTGCCACACGCCCTGCGGCGGAGACGGAATATTTGCAAGAATTTCTGTGTGCACGTAGCTAGTGTGCCTTATCCCCCACCACACCAGCTAGTTGGGGCCTTAATCTATCTTGCGCGCAGGGCACGCTGGATGCTGCCCGGCAGCCACCAAGGAACGCGCCAGCGCCGTAGGGTCCTGGGCCGCCATGACGGATTCGCCCACCAACACTGCATCGGCACCGCGTGAAGCATAGTGAAACAGATTGCGCGCGTTGTTTACCCCGCCTACTGCGATGCGCAGGATGGATTCTGGCAGGCCTGGGGCGATATCGTTAAACGCCTCGCGGTTAATGGCATCCGAAGCCAACGACCACGCATTGATGGCGATGACGCTACTTCCTGCTTTGATTGCGCGGTCGACCTCGGCGCAGTTGCGTACCTCGACAATGGCGGTCATACCGAGCGATTCCACGCGGTCTAAAAGCGCCTCCAGGCGAGCTTGCTCTAAGAGCTCTACCTGCAGCGGAATAGCATCGGCCCCAAAGCACCTGGCTTCATGAATTTGATAAGGGTCCACGATGAGATCGCGCGACATCATGGGAATATCAATCGCAGCGCGGGCAGCTGCCATGTCTTCTAAAGAACCGTGGAAGCGGCGGAAATCAGTCTGGCATGCCATGAGATGTACGCCGCAATGTTCAAAGGTGCGGGCCCATTCCGCCATCTGTTCCGCAGAGCCAACATGAGCGATTTCACCGCCGTAGGGTACGGCGCGCTTGAGCTCCGTGATGACCGAGCAGCCTGTGCGTAGCAACGCGGCGCGGGCATCCCGGGGAGGTTCCATGTCCCGCGAGCGCGCCTTTACCTCTTTAAAGGACACACGGGCTTCCCGCGCAGCAACGTCCTCCAAGACTCCTGCAACAAGGTGGTCAACGGCAATGGGCGTAGGCATCAGCACCTCCCTCCACGGGCGATTAAAATCACATTTAGGTTAACCCGCTAGCATGCCGTTCCGGAAATTACACAGGAAACGGGGCTATTTTTTGTCCATATCGGTGGGATCGATATCACTATCAAGTGCGTCCCACATCACGCGTCCAGAGTCGGAGGAGGTTTCCAAATCCTCCTCCAACTTTGCCTGCCGTGCCGCTGGGGTTTCGTATTTGCTAGATGCCTTCGCCTTATCTACGCCCGGATTGCGTGCAAGCATGACCGCACCGAAGAGGGCTGTTGCCGCACCTATTAGGGCCAGAATTGGCCCCAGGGAATGCACCTCGGTGGAAACAACTGTGGCCCAGTCAGAGATCTGGGCAGAGTCAACGGCGTTTTCATTGGCTGAGGCCCCCTGCAGGATTTTCTGCGCGCGCTCGGCGTCCGCGCCCGCAGTCAGCAGGCTCACCGGGGTCCATGCACTGACCGCGGCCGCGAGGGCGCACACTACGCCCACCACTCGCCTACCGACGCGCCGCAGCGCCATCCCCGCGACGGCACCGGCTACTAGAACTAGGGTCAGGGCCATGATCTCCAGCGACCAGGCCGAGCCGATGATGTCATTGGCTGCGGAGCCGGCCTTGTCGTCCTCGCTGGCGGCTACCACCCACGTAGCACGAGAGGACAGCCACAATACGATGGCTCCTACAGCGATAAGTAGTGGTCCAAGGCGTCTAGCCTTCACGGTTGCCCTCCTAGGAGATCGGTGGCGTCAAAGCACGTGCGGTCACCGGTATGGCAGGCGCCGCCGCGCTGCCGCACGGTCAGCAGAATAGTATCTCCATCGCAGTCAAGGCGAACGCCCAGCACCTCTTGGGTATTTCCAGAAGTTTCTCCCTTGACCCAATATTCATTGCGCGAGCGCGAAAAATATGTTGCCTTGCGGGTAGCGAGGGTATGGGCCAAAGCGTGGTCATCCATCCAGGCCATCATCAGCACCTCACCAGACTCAGCTTGGGCAATGGCCGGCACCAAGCCTTGGTCATTGCGCTTGAGCTGCTTGGCGATGTCCCCGTTAAGTTCATAGTTGCCCGGGGTACTCATCAGCGCACCTCGTAGCCCGCAGCATCAAGTGCGTCTTTCACGTCGCTGATTTCTACTTCACCGAAGTGAAAAATGCTTGCTGCCAAGACGGCATCGGCGCCAGCAGCGACGGCCGGTGGAAAATCTGCGGCGTTTCCCGCGCCGCCAGAGGCGATAACGGGAATGGTCACCGCTGCGCGCACGGCGCGCAGCAATTCAAGGTCAAATCCTTCCTTTGTGCCATCGCCATCCATCGAGTTGAGGAGGATCTCCCCTACGCCCAGTTCTTCGCCGCGGCGTGCCCATTCGATGGCGTCGATCCCAGCCGATTCCGTACCACCGTGCGTGGTGACCTCAAAGCCGGATGGCGCATACTCTTCGCGGCACCGGCGGGCATCAACAGACAGCACGATGCATTGAGCCCCGAAAATCTCAGCCATTTCGCGCAGCAGTTCCGGATTCTTAATGGCCGCGGTGTTTACTGAGACCTTATCCGCCCCGGCGCGCAATAATTCTCGGACGTCATCAACGCTGCGAACTCCGCCGCCCACCGTCAATGGAATAAATACCTGGTCTGCGGTGCGGCGCACGACCTCGAGCATGGTGGAGCGCCCTTGTGTAGAAGCAGAGACATCCAAGAAGGTAAGTTCATCGGCTCCTAGGTGGTCATAACGCGCGGCCAGCTCCACTGGGTCGCCCGCATCGCGCAGGTTGTCAAAGTTAATCCCCTTGACCACG
Source organism: Corynebacterium sp. UMB0012 (assembly GCF_030216265.1). NCBI lineage: Bacteria > Bacillati > Actinomycetota > Actinomycetes > Mycobacteriales > Corynebacteriaceae > Corynebacterium > Corynebacterium sp. UMB0012. The sequence goes on along the minus strand of NZ_JASOKQ010000007.1, from coordinate 106,642 downwards.
CGGCCTTGGTCCACGTCTAGGCAGGGGATCACGCGTACGGCTACAGCCATGGCGGCCGCCTCCTTTTCGGGTATTTAGTCTTAGCGGTGAAAAGTACCGGTATGACGAGACAAGATATCCACGATGGTGGCATGAACCTGCGGGGTGCCTGCCACCATGCCGCGCGACTGCGCAGTCCACGGATTTCCTTCCGGATCGGTGACAACGCCTCCAGCGGCCTGAATCTGCAGTGCTCCCGCGGCGTTATCCCATGGGTGCGGAGAGAAGTTAATCGCGCCATCGAACACGCCCTGCGCGACGAAGGCATTATCAAGGCCCACAGAACCGGTCATTCGCGGGCGCAGTCCGGTCTCGCGCAGCTCGTGGAAAATTTCGGTGGGCAGGTGCGAAGAGCACCCCACGTGACCGCGCGCCTCATCAAAACCCATCGCATCGTCCCCTCCGCCGAAGCCAGTGGTTGGCCCACCTACCGAGCGCAGTGGGGCGCCATCGCAGGTGACCAAACGGCGCCCCAGGAGCGGGAAGTCAGATACCGCGGCAACAGGCGCACCCTCATGAATGAGTGCCACCAAGATGCCGGCCATGGGGTTTCCGGCAGAGTAGTTTGCGGTGCCATCGATCGGATCTACCACCCACACGGTATCGAGCACGCTGCCGCCTGATTCTTCTCCATAGACCGGGATGCCGGTCATCTGGGTCAAGATATCGCGCAGCTGTTGCTCGATGACGAGATCTACCTCGGTGGCAAAATCTCCCTGCCCCTTAAAACGGGCGGGCGCAGCTCCGAGGCCGGAGCGAAAAATGGGTTCTACTTGGTCTACGGCCGCCTCCGCGAAGGCCACCAACTCGCGGGGTTCCATCATGACTTAGTTGTCCTCAAGGTCGAAAGGGTCAATGGTTTCTTCCGCCGGCAGCGGCTCAACCTCGGCCACCGCAGCGAGTGCTTCGTCGAGGGTGAAATTCCCCTCGTACAGGGCCTTGCCAATAATGGCGGAATCGATGCCCTCATTTACATAAAGCGCGAGCTCGCGCAGGTCTTCCACGCTAGAAATGCCACCGGAGGCGGTGATTTTTGCCTCCGTCGCCATCGCTACCTCGCGCAAGAGCTCAATATTAGGTCCGGTGAGCGTGCCGTCTTTAGATACGTCTGTCACCACAAAGCGCTGGCATCCGGCGGCATCGAGGCGCTCGAGTACCTCCCACAGATCGCCGCCATCGGAGACCCAACCATTGCCAGCGGTACGCCATTCGCCGCCATCTTCGCGCACGGCAAGGTCCACGGCGACCTTATCTCCGTAGCGCGCGAGGATGTCCTCGATCCATTCCGGCCGCTCTAGAGCAGCCGTGCCGATGCTAATGCGCTGCGCACCGGTAGCCAGCGCGCGCTCCACCGCCGCATCGTCCCGAATGCCACCGCTAAGCTCCACATTTACCCCCAGATCGCGAGTAATCATCGCCATTTCCTCGTGGTTGGAGCCCCGGCCGAAAGCCGCATCCAAATCCACAAAATGCAACCAGTGCGCACCCTGGGACTGCCACTTTTGCGCGGCATCGCGCGGGGAACCATACGAGGTTTCGGTGCCTGCTTCGCCTTTATCCAAGCGCACGGCTTGGCCTTGAGATACATCGACTGCGGGCAAAAGCGTAAAAGTCATATCCATCATCCTACCTAGAGCGTGCGCATCCAGTTTTCCAAAAGCTGTGCACCGGCGTCCCCGGATTTTTCAGGGTGGAATTGGGTCGCCCACAGCGCACCGTTTTCTACCGCCGCGACAAACCTATCTCCTGCGTGCTCGGCCCAGCTCACCAGCGGCGGGCGGGTAATTTCCGTTTCCAATTCCCAACGGCGAACGCCATAGGAATGCACAAAATAAAAGCGCTCGTCTTCGGCCACTCCAGCAAACATATCGCTGCCGACGGGTACCTCTACGGTATTCCACCCCATATGCGGCAACACCGTAGAGTGCAGCTTTTCGACGGTACCGGGCCACTCGCCGCAACCGGTGGAGTTGATGTTGTGTTCTACTCCGGCGTCGAAAAGCACCTGCATGCCTACGCAAATGCCCAACACCGGACGCTCCCCCGCCAAGCGCTGACCGATGACCCGTGGTCCTTGCACCGCCCGCAGCCCGCGCATGCAGGCAGCAAAGGCACCCACGCCGGGGACAAGCAGACCGTCCGCTTCCACCGCTTCCTTGGGGTCCGCGGTAACGGTGACGTCCGCGCCCACTCGTTCTAGTGCGCGCTGTGCCGAGCGCACGTTGCCCGCTCCATAATCCAATAATGCGACCGTCTTTGCCATGGGCTACACCTTACGCATACGGCGCAGACGCGTCCGGATATCGTTGGTTTCGCTCACTCGGGTGCGCCCGAGTACAAAGTCTGCCACCGTCATAAGCAAGCCAACAACGAGGATGGCCACGCCGGCCCCAAACGCCCCCGCATAGCCGTAGCCGGCGACCAAGGCGCCCAAAAGGGTCGAGCCCAAACCGGTGCCGCCGTCATAGAAGATATTCCAGATGGCCGAAGCCTCCGAAACTCGTTCACGCGGCAGGCGATCAAACATCGACAGCAAGGCCTCATTTTGCGCAATACCAAAGGCACCGCCGAAGAGGAAGGCGCCCAACACGAGCCACCATACAGAGCCGTCGAGATAAAGAGGAACGGCAATGGCAAGCACACCCACGATGGCCATGATCTGGCTGGGGATGTAGAGCCGGCCAGGAGTGCCCACGCGGTCTGCCACCATGCCCGCAAAGTAGCGGAAAATCATGGCAGCGCCGCCCACGATGGATAACATGATGCCGGCCAAGCTGGCGCCGCGCTCGGCATCAAGTTCTTGCACCGCCGGCGGCAGGAAGGATGATACGGCGCCATAGCTCATAGAAAACGTCGTCAGCGCCAACGCAGGGACGAGCACCAGCTTCCACGTAGGAACGCGGATAAGGTTCGGCTCCTCTTCGGTATCGGAGGCGAGCGTGACCTTGATCTTGGGAATGCGCAAACACATGCCAAAACCCACGAAACCAATGATGCCGGCGGTGATATACGTCGAGGCATACCCCAGCTTTTCCGCCATGATCAATCCCAAGGGCAAAAAGACCATCTGGCCCAGGCCAGTAAAGACACCAATCATGCCGGTAGCCTTGCCCAGCAGGCGTACGGGCGCTAGTTCCGCAATGAGCGCGGACTCAGAAACGGTCAGCGCACCAAAGCCCACGCCGCGCAGAGCGGAAAAGAGCAGGACAACCCAAGCATCGGTGCCCAAGAGGTGGCCGAAGGCAGGTACACCCAAGGTAAAGGCAGAAAGCGCCATCACGCGGCGGTAGCCCCACCGGCGCAAGAGCCACGGGGAAATGATCTGGGTCAGCACGGTAAAGGCCATGAAGATGCCCGTGGATGATCCCGCCAAGGTAGCTGAACCGCCGGAGTCAATGACAGCTAGCGGCACTACGGGAAGGAGGATGGACCAAGCACCGAACGCCGCGGCAATGGCCACCATGGTGGCGGTGTAGCCTGGGATCTTCCAGATATTGGTTTCTTGGGTTGTACTCATTTACCAAACGCTCCTACCATCCACGAGATAGCTGCTACCACAGTGATTGCGGCCAAAAGTGAGGCTACGACTGTCATCGCCTTCGACCCCTGTTGGTAGGCAGACCATGCGCCTCCTACCAACATGCCGGCTACGAGGAAGAGGACCAAGATCATAAAGTGCATGCGTTCTAGAGTGCTCCCTTCGTCGATGGAATTCCAGTTTGGCGTGGGTCTAATTCCACCGCACCGCGCAGCGCACGCGCTACGGCCTTATACTCCGCCTCCGTAATGTGATGCGGATCGCGCCCATAGCGCACGTTGAGGTGGAGCGTTACCGCAGCGTGGGTGGCGAGCGTTTCAAAGAAGTGGCGGTTGATCACCGTGGCGTAATGCCCACCGATGATCTGCCACTGCAGGTGCTCTGGTTCGCCGTTCATGACAAAATAGGCACGACCGGAAAAATCCACCACCGCTTCCACCAAGGCCTCGTCCATGGGCAAAAGCTGGGAGCCAAAGCGGCGAATGCCGGCCTTATCCCCCACCGCCTCACGCAGCGCGGTGCCGAGCACGATGGCGGTATCTTCCACAGTGTGGTGGGCATCTACCTCCACATCGCCCTCAGCCTGCACGGTGAGATCCAAGCTGCCATGAGTAGCAAAGGCCGTGAGCATGTGATCGAAAAAAGGCAGTCCGGTGGAAATATCGCTGCGTCCCGTGCCATCGAGGTCAATGTCCACAGAAATCTGCGATTCCGACGTTGCCCGGTGGGCGCGTCCTACGCGGTTGCTCATGCTTCGCTCCTTTCTCCTGCGAGCGGGGAATCCGCCACTACTGTATCCGCAAGGTCCTCAGCTACGGCCAAAAAGGCCGAATTTTCTTCTGGCAGCCCCACCGTCATGCGCAGGTGGCCTGCGATGCCAACATCGCGAATGAGCACTTCCTTATCCAAGAACTGTTGCCACACGCGGTGTTGGTCAGCAAAGCGCCCGAAGAAGAGGAAGTTGGATTCGCTCGGCAGGACGGTATAGCCCAATTCGCGCAGGCGAGCGGCCACCCGCTCGCGTTCGGCGGCGATCTTTTCCACGGTGGCGAGCGTATCCGCGCTATGGCGCAGCGCCACCGTCGCCGCTGCTTGGGAAAGCACGGACAGGTGGTACGGCAAGCGCACCAACATTACGGCCTCCACAAAGGCCGGGTCCGCCACAAAGTATCCGAGACGGCCGCCGGCAAAATCGAAAGCCTTAGACATGGTGCGCGAGACCACCAGCTTCGTCGGGTATTTATCCAGCAGCGTCACCGCAGAAGGCGAGGAAGAAAATTCGCCATAAGCTTCATCGACGATGAGGATGCCCGGGGCGGCGTCGGCAAGCGCAGCAATATCGTCCACGCTGGTCACCCCGCCAGTGGGGTTATTCGGCGTAGTCACAAAGATGATATCCGGCTGGTGCTGCGCCACGGCTGCCAGCGCCCGGTCCATATCGATGCGGAAATTCTCATCGCGCGGGCACTCCACAAACTGCGTATGGGTCCCATCCGCGAGGATAGGGTGCATGGAATAAGACGGGGTGAAACCGAGCACGCTGCGGCCTGGACCGCCGAATGCCTGCAACAGCTGCTGCAAAATCTCATTCGAGCCATTGGCCGCCCACACCTGCGCATAGCCCACGCGCACGCCGGTTTGTGCAGAAACGTAGTCCGCCAAGGCCTGACGCAACTCCACCGCGTCGCGCTCCGGATAGCGATTGAGTGTGGTGGCAAGGCGCCGGGTCTCCACCACTAAGTCATCCACTAGCGCCTGCGAGGGAGGATAAGGATTTTCGTTGGTATTGAGCTGGTAGGCCACGTGGAGCTGCGGCGCCCCATAGGCAGACTTGCCGCGCAGCTCCTCGCGCAGGGGAAGATCATTCAAGTGCGTCATTTAATTCTCCTCGAATCGGGCGCGGATAGCCTCGCCGTGAGCGGGCAGCCCCTCGGCCTCCGCAAAAGCGATTACGTGCGGGGCAATCTCTTCCAGCGCAGCTCGGTCATATTCAATGAGGTTGACCGGCCGCATAAAGGTATGGGTAGAAAGACCGGCAGAAAAGCGCGCCGTACCAGAGGTGGGCAATACGTGATTGGAACCAGCCGCGTAATCTCCGAGCGGCACTGGAGCAAAGTCCCCTACAAAGATGGCACCGGCGTGCTTAATCCGCTCGGCCACCGCGCCGGGCTCTGCGGTGTGGATCTCCAGGTGCTCAGCAGCGTAGGCATTGGCCACCGCCACCGCTGCATCCAGGGAATCGACCAACACAATTCCGGATTGCTCGCCGCCTAGAGCTTCGGCCGCTCGCTCCGCATTAGCGGTGGCGCCGTAGCGCGCTTCTACCTCCGCCTTCACACGCTGAGCCAGGCTTGGCGATGCCGTAATGAGCACGCTCGCGGCCATCGGATCATGCTCGGCCTGGGAGATAAGGTCATAGGCCACATACACCGGATTCGCGGTGTCATCAGCGATAATGGCGATTTCGGTCGGCCCAGCCTCGGCATCCGTGCCCACCACGCCGCGCACCAGCCGTTTGGACGCGGTGACGAAGATATTTCCAGGGCCGGTAATCATGTCCACAGGGGCTAGTTCGGCGTCATCATCGCCGTAGGCCATCAGCGCGATGGCCTGGCCGCCTCCTACCGCCCAGACCTCATCCACACCCAGCATCTGGCACACGGCCAACACCGTGGGGTGAGGCAGGCCACCGCACTCTTTTTGTGGCGGCGAGGCTACCACCAAGCTTTCCGCGCCGGCCGCCTGCGCTGGCACGGCATTCATAATCACCGAGGACGGATAGACCGCCTTGCCTCCCGGCACGTATAGTCCAACGCGCTCGACGGGGCGAAAGACCTCGGTCACCGTGGCACCTGGCGCCAGCTCGGTGGCGTGCGCGGCCGGTTTCTGCTCGGCGTGAACCTTGCGGACCCGCTCAATGGAGGCCGCAATCGCTTGGCGCACCTGCGGGTCTAGTCCGGAGGCGGCCTTCTCCAGCTCCGCTTGGGGCACCCGCAGGTGGGTTGGGCGCACGCCATCGAATTGCTCGCCATAGTCCAAGGCGGCCGCAGCGCCTTCTTGACGTACTCGATGAACCAGCGGCGCCACCTTGTCCACCACGGCGGCGACGTCGGTGCCACCGCGCGGCAAAACTCGCCGCAGCTGGGCGGGGCGCAGCTCTTGGCCGCGCAGATCGATGGTGCGAAGCATTCCCGACTCCTCTTCTCCCTATCGGATTTCTGTTATTAAACCAATATCCTAATGGTCAAACGCCAGCGAGGGGGCCGGTTTGGGCTATAGACTCGGTGTCAACACAGCTTTAAGGTGGTGGCAGCGATGAGCGAGATTGAGCCCTCTCTTCTGCTCGCGCATGCCCACACCATTGCCCGCGATAATGACGTGTCCTGCTGGGCTCTGCCTACTGGCGAGCTTCTCGTTCCTCATGCGGCCGGTGGCTCCACCTTCATCTTTATAGACCAGCTGGAAGAACCGGTGCTCCACCTGCACACCAGCCCCCGCGGCGGCGTCGATCTCAGCGAGATCTCCGAGCTCGCACACCTAGCCAACGAGTGGAACCACGATTGCCTCTCCCCAGCCGTCATGGTTGATTATGACCAGCCTGACTGCGTGAGCGTTTCCGGTCATAGCTATCTGCCGGCCGATACCTCCCCCAGCCGCGAACAGCTCGCGGCATTCCTCCTACCGGCGCTGCGCAATGCGGAGGTCCTCATGGATCTGCTCGCCCAATCCCATCCCGGCCTCATGCGCGAAGCCTCACCGGAGCTTGCCCCGCTTGCCGACGCCCCCTTGGAACCCTTCACCCTCGATAGCCTGGCCGAGATCCTGCCGCTTATTGGCATCCAGCGCTTCCAAAGCGACGGCGCCACGGCGATCTACGCGTGGGTCAATGACGTTCTTTTCGCCTTCGCACTGGACAACGGGCCCAGCCTCATTATCAAAGGGCATTGGGACCCCAGCCTGGACGAGGCGGAATTTACCCGGCTCTTCCTCATTTGCAATGACTGGAATCGCGCCCACCACGGCGCCGTAGCATTTTGCCACCACACCGCCGAGGGCCTGCAAGTGCGGATGGATGCCGCCACCATTACCGCCGCGGGACTTACCCGGCCGCAACTATTTAGCACCATCGGCCGCGGGCTCAAGCACATCCTGCACGGCATCGATGACATCGCACACGAAGTAACCGGTGCCTCGCCCGTCGAATGGCCCTAGGCGCGCACATCACCAATCTTCATCGGCGCTGACAAAGGCCGTGGACCAATAAGCAAACATCGCCATAAAGGGCGCCACCGCCCACGAGATGGCTGGGGAAAAATTCGGGGCGAACTCTACAACTTCCCCTGGGTTTTCTGGCGGATGCGTGGCGGTGACCCCGCCAAAGACATAAAAGGACGCTGCCCCAGCCAGGGCACACACGCCGACCCACAGGAGCATCGACAAGCCCCGCCCTTGCCGGCGCAGGTACGCGCCCAACCCCAAGAACAAACCAAGCAGGCCGGTAATGAGGGCAAAGGTAATAAAGGCGATGAACTGAACGCTTCCCATCGCATCGATGGCATAGCCACCATCGTCTACCTCATGGCCGGTAAGCGTCGGGCGGAAAAGCCCCCACAGCGCACCGGCCACGCCATAAACCAGGAGCGCACACGCGAGTAACCCCGCACCAAAACCTAGGGTGCGGGGTAACCGGCGCTTTAACAGAGACAACTTAGTTACAGAAGGTCCAGTTACCATTCTCGCGGCGGAAGCGGACCGTGGAGGTCTCGGTGCCCTCAGAGTTGGACACGCTCACGGTTGCAGAAGCATCGTCGCCGTTGACCACAACGTCATTGACGGACTGCAGCTTGGTCGACTGCGGGATGGACTCCAACTGGCTAGCGAACTTCTCTACCTCGGCGTTGCCACCGCCCTGCTGGCGCATGGTGTTGGCGTACTCGGCAAAGGACTGGTTCGGCAGGCTATCGACGTACTGCTGGTACTGGCCAAACTCCTGGGACTGCTCATCGCGGACTGCCTGGCAGGCGTGCTGCGGCATGTAGTTGAAGTATTCCTTCACATTATCGATCTCGTGCTGGCCGCGAACCAGCTGCTCGATGGCCTGCTTATCGGCATCATTAGCGTTCTGGCCACCTTCAATCGGCTTGATGTCCTTCGCGCCAGCGAAAGGATCCTCACCATTGTTCAGCGGGTTAGCCAGCTGATCTGGCCCCTCGCCAGCGCCGTCCTCGCCCTCCTGGCCTTTTGCACCTGCAGCGGCGTCCTTCTTTTCACCGTCCTTATTCTGATCCTTTTCTTTATCCTTGTCCTTGTCCTTGGACTTATCGGCGTCCTTGTCCTCGGACTTATCTGCAGACTTATCCTCAGAAGACTTGGATGCCGTGGTGGCGGAAGCCTTCTTGGAATCGTCATTGTCATCCGAACCACACGCAGCCAAAGCCAGCGGGGTGACCAGCGCAACTGCGATGAGGGACTTCTTTGCAGGGGTCAAAAAGGACAAGGGAAAGCTCCTGAATCAATCTTGCGAATGTGAAGCCACCCCAAGAGCGGCCTCTTATTTGTCTTCGCAATACTAACAACCCGACGATGGAAATGACATTGAGACTCCGTTAAAAGAACCTGTGAACTACCGTCCCGCCCGGCCAAGTCCGTACAATTGCCAAGGTGCACATAAATCGCGAGAGTATTATCGGCGCCGCGCTTTCCCTGCTTGATTCCTATGGGCTTGGGGACGTCACCATGCGCCGCGTTGCTTCCTCCCTCGGCGTTGCCCCCAGCGCACTCTACTGGCACATTGCCAATAAGCAAGCGCTCATTGCAGCCCTAGCAGAGGAGATTATCTCCCCCGTTTCTGGGGAGTCTCTCGAAGACATCAGCCTCAACCTCCGTGATTTGCTGCTCGCCCGCCGCGACGGCGCCGAGGTAGTCATTGCCGGCCTCTCCCTCCCGCAGGCCCCTGCCTGGGACCGCCTCTTGACGGCCTTCACCGCTGCCGCCACGCGCAGCACCCTTGCTGCCGACAGCGCCCACCGCGCCGCCGCGCTCTCCGCCATTCACCTCGTGCTCGGCGCCACCTTAATGGAACAGTCCCAACGCCAGCTTGCAGAAACCACCGGTGAGTCTCCGGTCACAGATTATCGCGCAGACCTTATACGCGGCGTACGCATTATTAACGCTGGACTTACGCACGGCGCCGGCGCCTAGAAAGTGGTTATGCTCGTGGGCATGAACACTCCCGCCATGGACGCAGTCCCCACGCCCACCGAGCGCTACGGCCGCCAAATCTGGCCCGGCAAACCCACCCCACTGGGATCCACCTTTGATGGATCCGGCACCAACTTCGCCCTTTTTTCGGAAGTAGCGGACAAGGTCGAGCTCTGCCTCATTGATAAGGAAGGCAACGAAGACCGCATCGAAATGTCGGAGGTCACCGCCCATGTGTGGCATATTTACCTCCCCAATGTCACCCCTGGCCAGCGCTACGGCTACCGCGTCTATGGCCCCTATGAACCAGAAAACGGCCTGCGCTGCGACCCTTCCAAGCTCCTTGTCGATCCTTATGCCCGCGCCTTCGACGGCGAATTCGACGGCGATGCCTCCCTCTACTCCTATGACATCCACGCCGAGGAACCCGGCACCGGCCGCAACGAAGAAGACTCGCTGGGCCACACCATGTTGTCTGTGGTGATTAACCCCTTCTTTGACTGGCGCAGCGACCACCGCCCCCATATTCCCGATAACGAAAAGGTCATCTACGAAACCCACGTTAAGGGCATGACCATGACCCACCCCGACGTGCCGGAAGAGCTCCGCGGTACCTACGCGGGCATGGCACACCCGGCCGTCATTAACTACTTCAAAGAGCTTGGCGTTACCACCGTTGAGCTCATGCCCGTCCACCAATTCCTGCAGGACGATCGCCTGCGCAACCTAGGCCTGCGTAACTACTGGGGCTATAACACCTTCGGCTTTTTCGCCCCACACCATGACTATGCCTTTGCTAAGAAGCCAGGCGAGGTGGTCTCCGAGTTCAAGACCATGGTCCGCGCCTTCCACGAGGCCGGCATCGAGGTCATCCTCGATGTGGTTTATAACCACACCGCCGAGGGCAACCACATGGGCCCGACCATTGCCTTTCGCGGCATCGATAATGGCGCCTACTATCGCCTCGTCGAGGGCGATGAGGCCCATTACATGGATTACACCGGAACCGGCAATTCCCTCAATGTCCGCCACCCGCACTCGCTGCAGCTGATTATGGACTCACTGCGCTACTGGGTTACGGAGATGCGCGTCGATGGCTTCCGCTTCGACCTGGCGGCGACCTTGGCGCGGGAGCTTGACGACGTCGACAAGCTCGCCACCTTCTTCGACCTAGTACAGCAAGACCCCATTGTCAGCCAGGTCAAGCTCATCGCCGAACCCTGGGACATCGGCCACGATGGCTACCAAGTGGGCAACTTCCCGCCCATTTGGAGCGAATGGAATGGCAAGTACCGCGATACCGTGCGCGACTTCTGGCGCGGCGAGCCCGCCACCCTGGGTGAATTCGCCTCCCGCCTGACCGGCTCTTCGGATCTCTATGCCGATAATGACCGCCGCCCCACCGCCTCCATCAACTTCATCACCGCCCACGATGGCTTTACCCTGCGCGACCTTGTTTCCTATAACGACAAGCACAACGAGGCCAACGGCGAGGACAACCGCGACGGCGAATCCTTCAACCGCTCCTGGAACTGTGGTGAGGAAGGCCCCACCGATAACGACGATATCCGCAAGCTGCGCCGCCGCCAGACCCGCAACTTCCTGACCACTCTCCTGCTTTCCCAGGGCACTCCTATGCTCTCGCACGGCGATGAATTCGGCCGCACGCAAGACGGCAATAACAACGTCTATTGCCAGGACAACGAGCTGTCATGGATGGACTGGTCCATGCTGGAGGAGGAAAAATCCGCCGCGATGCTGGGCTTTACCAAGCGCGTCCTGGCCATCCGCAACCACCACCCCGTCTTCCGCCGCAAGCGCTTCCTCGCCGGCGGCCCGCTCGGCGCGGATGTGAAGGAACGCGATATCGCCTGGCTGGTTCCTTCGGGCCGCCTGATGACCCAGGACGACTGGGACCACGACTTCGGCCGCGCCCTTATGGTCTACCTCAATGGCAATGCCATCACGGAAACCACCTCCCGCGGCGAGCGCATCACCGATGATTCCTTCATCATGATTTTTAACTCCCACGACGGCGAAATCGAGTTCACCCTGCCCACCAAGGATCTCGGCGCTACGTGGCGGCTGATGGTCGATACCGCCGATTCCGGCGGTTACCCCGCGGAGGAAACCCTTATTGAGGCAGAGGGTACGATCACGGTGCAGCCGCGTTCTACGCTGATCTTGCGTCAGGTTGAACCGCCCGTTTTCGATTCCTAGAGAAAGGCCCCTCGTGTCATTTCCCGCGCACGGCGTACTCATCGATGTCACAGCGGATAAACTCGTGCTCCACCGCACCCTGCTGGCTACCAGCCTCGGTGCCCCCGCCACTGAAGATATCCCGCTTGAGTCCATCGACACCGTGCACGTGAGTGAACCGACCCCCACCGGCTTCGGCGCCCTAGACTTGGGCGCCGCCGGCACTATCGCCTTCGCCCCGCACCAAGACCCGCAGGCCGTCGCCCGCGCCATTTCCGCCGCACAGCGCGGCGAAGCACCCTCTTCCGCCGCCACCATCCCCGGCCTTGATTTCACTGCCGTGGACGTGGAAACGGCCAACGACAACTGGGGTTCTATCTGCCAAATAGGCGCGGTGCGCTTCCGCGATGGCCAGGAGACCGCCTCCCGGTCCTGGCTGTGCACCCCTCCACCAGGCCTCGAGCACTTCGCGGATATCAACGTCTCCATCCACGGCATTACCGCGGACGATGTGGAAGGGGCGCCGGCTTTTGCCGACGTCGCCAAGGAGCTCTTCGATTTCCTCGGCGGCGACGTGCTTGTCGCGCACAACGCCCAGTTTGATTCCACCGCACTGCGCTCCGGCCTGCTTACTGCTGGCGCCGAGGTGCCCACCGTGCCGCTGGCCTGCTCCCTCGCGCTGTCCCGCGATGCCTCCAAGGCCAAGGTCATTTCGGTACGCAACCATAAACTGCCCACCGTCGCCGCCCACCTGTCTGCGCCGGACTTCAGCCACCACGACGCCACCGAGGATGCCCGTGCGGCCGGCGAAATCATCGCCCGCTTGGCCGAGCGCTTCGGGCACACCGGCAGCATCCGCGACCTATTCACCGCACGCGAATTCACCTTGGGCCGCCTCGATTCCGAGGCCATCCTGCCTGTCCTACGTGCCCACACCGCCCCCACCTCCGGCGCGGATCTCGGCGCTGGGACCGACTTCCGCGACCAGACCCGTGCGGCCGGCTCCGCACAGAAGAAGTCCCGCGGGCCCGCCCCGTGGCAGTCCGTCGCCACCCCGGACACAATCCCAGAGCCCAACCCCGACGCCGACCCGGAAGGCGCACTCTACGGCCAGCACGTCACCCTCACCGGCGATTTCGAGCCCTTTGATAAGGGCGTGCTGTGGCAGGGCATCGCCGAGCGTGGCGGCCAAGTGGCAAAGAACGTCACCAAAAAGTCCACCCTGCTCATCGTGGGCGAATGGGCCAAGAAAACCTCCAAGGAAAAGCGCGCTGAGGAGCTGCAGGCCAAGGGCCAAGAAATCGACATCTGGCCGGCCGATAAGCTCTTTGCTGAGCTGCAACTCGACGCCGAGCCGCCCTTCTAGGCCCACCCGGGGAACCAAACGGGGATTTCTCCAGTCCAATAAAGGCGACCGCACCCTACCGCCACACTGGAGAAACCGCCGTGACCGTCGCCCTGCGCCCGCCTCGTCCCACCACCGCAAACCTTCTGCCTGCGCTCTTTGCCCGCTCGTGGCTGAAAGAACAGCGGCTTTCTGACGACGGCTTCTGCGACTCCCTCGCCACCATCCAGCTCTCCCCCAGCCTGTCCATGGCTCTGGTCTTTCCTGGCAAGCAGACCTTTCGCCGGCTCAGCCACCGCGGCCTCGCGGACATGGATATCTCCGCGCGCCGCGCATGGAACCACGCCTCCCATAACCTGCAGCGCGCCGCACTCGATTCGCAAGGGCTGCGCTTTTGGACCCGCCCCGCCGCCTGCGAGCTTCCTTCCGCCGCCCGTTTCGGTGGCTTGCAGGTCCGCTCCCACGGCGCACCGATTTCCTCCTGGGTTGCCCACCCAGAGACCTTTACCGTGCTGGACAAGCACATGCGCCGCCTCCTGCGATCGCACTCCCTGACCTACCTAGTGCCGGACTCCGCCACGCTCTTTGCCTTTGCCCACCTGCCGGACACCTATGCCCGCCAGCTGGCCGCCGATGCCGTCGCGCGCGTGCCCCGCCATCGCACCGTGCTCCACCCACGCCCGCTAGTATGGTCTAACGGATTCCCGCGGGAGTTATGAAAGGAGCACTATGCCGGAAAGTAGGATGTCACGGCTGAGCAACCAGTACCACGACTGGACGCGTAGCCACCCCACCGCCGCGGTGGACTTCCGGACCGCCATCGAGGACCTCCTCAATGACGCCGGCATCATCTTCGACCGCGTCTCTACCCGCGTCAAAACCTGGCCCTCACTGAAGGCGAAGGCCAAAAAGCGCCGCGAGAACGGCGATTTTGTCTATCCCCAGCCCTGGCAAGAGATCCACGATGTGATGGGCGTGCGCGTGACGGTGTATCACTCCACCGCCATTCCCCAAGCGCTCAACGTCTTTGGGGAGTCTTTCCACGTGGAGCGCTCCGTAGACAAGGCGGCCGAGACTCGCATTTCGGGAGGTTTCGGCTATGGTTCCCACCACTTGGTGCTCACCGTGACCGAGGATAGCGCCGTCGCGATGGAAGAGCTGGCGAGCTATGTTGGCTGGACCTTTGAGGTGCAGATTCGCACCGTCCTGCAGCATGCGTGGGCGGAGTTTGAGCACGATATCCGCTATAAGCAGGGCCCCAACCCGCCCTCGCCGGAGGTAGATCGCCTCTTTACCTTGGCCGCGGGCCTCATCGAACTCGCCGACCAGCAATTCGATGAAATCGCCGCGCTCAAGGCCCCCGATACAGAAACCGACAAGGATGTCGAGCTTACCGCCGAGACCCTGCCGGGCGTGCTCGCCATCATTTTGGGTAACCGCTTCCCGCTCTCACGCTCGGAGCACTACCGCTTCTTGGCGGAGCTCCTAGAGCAAAACGGCGTGCGCCACCTGGGCCAGCTTGAGCAGTTGCTGGATGACACCGCCATTGCCCACGTCCACGACGCCATGCGCTACCGTTTCCGCCCCGGCCAGGTGCGGCTTATCGACGACCTCCTGCTCAACAAATTTGGCAAGCAACACATCGAGGCCACCGCCGAATCCGGCGACCGCCCGGGCCGCAAGCGGCGGCTTACTGCGCGCCTGAAAGCGCTACGCGCCGCCCACTAGCCGCGCAGTATGTTTCGGTAACTTACCGGAAACCGCCGCGGAATTTCTCCATGTCGCGGCGTTCCTTCTTCGTCGGCCGGCCAGCACCGCGCGGGCGCACGGGAACCGACGGCATAAACTCCTTGGGCGGCGGCGGTGGCGCGTGGTCTGTATAGCAGGTGCGCGCGACGGGCGCGCCGACGCGCTTGGCGACGGTCGCTAAAACCTCGAGGTCATGCTCGTGGTGGTTGCGCCATACGCGCACGCGGTCGCCCGGCACCACCTGTTGGGAGGGCTTGACGGCCTCGCCGTTGATCTTTACGTGCCCGGCGCGCACGGCGGTCGCGGCCGCAGACCGGGTTTTAAACATGCGAACGGCCCACACCCAGGCATCGATCCTGACGGGGCGGCCGCTAGGTTGCGGTGCCGGCATCTAGTACTGGTTGTGGTTCTCGTTGACGATCTTCTGGATCTTCAGCCAGTTATAGCCGCCACCTGCAACGGCAACGATGGCACCAAGCAGCATCCAAGCCCAGAAGTTAACCGAAAGCACGCCGAGCACTACGCCCACACCGATGCCGCCGGCCACGCATACGACAGCGTTGCGGGAGTGCTTGCGCACCTGCTGCTTGCGCTGCGCAATGGGGTTATTCGGTCGTTGCTGCATACTCATGGTCAGGATCCTACCTCAACCCACGCGCTGCCGGCCTCTGCCGCCTCGAGCTGGCCCTGCGAGATCGCTGCCAGCGTTGCTTCCAGCTCGTCCAGCCCGCCTGGGTGCACGGCCACGGTAAAGGTGACCGCGGCCGCATAGGCGGTATCGGTTATCTCATAACCGCGCCCACGCAGGTCCGCCTCTACTCGCCCGGCCGTCGCGTGTGGGCACTCCACCGCATAAAGCTCCCGGCGCGCCCTGGTTACCGCGCGCACCTTCTCCATGGCCTCACTCACCGCACCACCATAGGCATGCACCAACCCGCCGGCCCCCAACTTGATGCCGCCGAAGTAGCGCACGACTACCGCGCACACATCGAGCATGCCGGAGCCCTTCACCACATCCAGCATCGGTTTTCCGGCCGTGCCGGAGGGCTCGCCATCATCGGAGGAGCGCTCCACCGGGTTTGCGCCATCGACGTGGTAGACGTAGGCAGAGCAATGGTGACGGGCGTCGGGAAAGCGGCTGCGGGCGGCGTCGATAAACGCGCGGGCCTCTTCCTCATTAGTGACGCGACCAATCAAGGTAATGAACCGGGACCGCTTAATTTCAATTTCGTGTTCAACCTGGCCTACTGGGCGACGATAAGAATCCTGCATTAGGCCACGAGGAATTCATACTCGGGGGTGCCGGGCTTGAGGTACTGCACCGAAATCTTGGATTCTCCCATGCGCTCTAGCAGGCCCTCGAGATCTTCGGCACGGCTAAGCTGCAGGCCCACCAGCGCGGCGCCCGTCTCGCGGTTATTGCGTTTGAGGTACTCAAAAAGCGTGATGTCATCGGTCGGGCCCAGAATCTCGTGCAAGAAATGGCCCAACTGGCCCGGCTCCTGCGGGAAATTCACCAAGAAATAATGCTTCAGGCCGCGGTGGACCAGGGAGCGTTCCATGATTTCGGCGTAGCGCAGCACATCGTTATTGCCGCCGGAAATTACGCACACCACCGTTGAGCCTGGTTCCAGGTCCAATTGGTGCAGGCCTGCTACCGACAGGGCACCGGCCGGCTCCGCAATGATGCCCTCATTTTGATACAGATTGAGCAGGTCCGTACACACCGCACCCTCGGACACGGTGTCAAAGCTCAGGCGCTCGCGATTGGCGTCCAAAATCTCATAGGGCAGCGCGCCCAAGCGCTTTACGGCCGCGCCATCGACGAAGGGGTCGACCTCCTCCAGCGTGACCGGGCCGCCGTGGTCAAACGCCGCTCTTAGCGACGCCGCCCCTTCCGGCTCCATGCCCACCACCCGGGTGTGCGGTGCCATATCCGCCACGTAAGAGGTGATGCCGGAAATCAGGCCACCGCCTCCCACAGGAACGACGATGGTATCGAGAGACTTGCCCTTAGCTGAAAGCTGCGCCAGAACCTCCGCCGCGACCGTGCCTTGTCCGGTGATGGTATCGCGGGCGTCGAACGGCTCGATGAAGGTGGCGTCGCGCTCGGCGGCGTCGGCATGCGCGGCCGCGGCTGCTTCATCGAAGTTGGTGCCGACCACCACCAGCTCCACCTGGTCGCCGCCATGGACCAGGATGCGGTCGCGCTTTTGCATCGGCGTGGGCTCCGGCACGAAAATCTTGCCTGCAATCCCCATCGTACGGCAGGCATAGGCCACGCCCTGCGCATGGTTGCCGGCCGACGCCGTAACAATTCCCCGGCCGCGCTCCTCCTGGGGAACATTCGACATACCGTTTAACGCGCCGCGAATCTTATAGGAACGCACGTCCTGCAGATCCTCGCGCTTGAGATAGACCTCGCAGCCCGTCTCGGCCGACAGCCGGGCGCAGTACTGCAGCGGAGTCGGGGCGATTTCCGAGCTAATCCGCGCCTGCGCCTGCTGGATATCGGATGCATGGATGGTCGAATCAGTCATGTCTTGACAGTCTACCCATTCACTGGAAATTCACTGTCCTTTAGTTGCACCGTTACCTCCATCAGCAATAGTGGACATAACCACAAGAAAGGAAATTTATGCTCAAGCGCATCTCTCTCTGCGTTACCTCCTCGCTCGTCCTCGCCTGTGCCCCGGCCGCCCACGCCCACATCGTGGATAACGTGCTGGAACACTCCGCCCCCAACGCCGCACTACAGCTGACCCCCATCGGTTCCCATGAATCCGGCGTCCTGGGCAAATCCGCCGCCGAAATCGTCGCCTACCACGCTGCGTCCCAGCGCATCCTCACCGTCAATGCGCGCTCCGGCGAGGTCGATATCCTCGACGCCTCCGATCCCACCCAGCCGCGCAAGATCGGCGCCATCTCCGCCGGCGGGGACAAGGAGATCAACTCCGTGGCCGTGCGCCCCGATGGCCTGGCCGTCGCCGCGGTACAGCAGGCGGACAAAACCGACAACGGCGAGGCGCTGTTCTTCAATGCCGAAACCGGCGAGGAGCTTGGGCGCGTAGGCGTTGGCGCCCTGCCCGATAACGTGCACCTCACCGCCGACGGCCGCCACGCACTGGTTGCCAACGAAGGCGAGTCTTCCGACGCCCTCAACGCCGAGGGCACGGCCTACCTCAAGGACCCAGAGGGCTCCATTTCCGTCATCAGCCTGCCCGAGCACGTCGCGGCGCCCGCGCTTAGCGACGTCCGCACTGCCGACTTCACCGCCTTTGACACCGCCGACCTCGACCCTTCGATCCGTGTCTTTGGCCCCTCCGAGCACCATAACCAGCCTTCGCGCGACTTCGAGCCGGAATATATTTCTTCCGCGGGCGGCAAGGCCTATGCCACGCTGCAGGAAAACAACGCCATCGCGATCATCGATATCGAGTCCGCCACCGTGGAAAAGGTAATCCCCGCTCATATTGCAGACCACTCCCAGGTACCGCTGGATCCGTCCAATAAGGATGACGCCGCGGAACTGCGCACCATCCCGGTCAAGGGCCTGTCCATGCCGGACTCCATCGGTGCCTTTGAAGCAGAGAGCCAGACCTATTTCGCCACCGCCAACGAAGGCGATGCCCGCGAGTGGGGAGGCTATACCGACGAAGTAGAGCTCAAGGACCTGGTAAAGGACGGCAAGGTCTGCGACGGCCTCGAGCTCCCCGAGGGCATTGAGGATAAGAAGTTTGCCGGCAACCTCAAGCTCACCAACGCTTCTGGCTGGAACGAAGAAAAGGAATGCTTTGACGGCCTGTATTCCTATGGCTCACGCTCCTTTAGCATCTACGACGCCGAGGGCAACGTCGTCTTCGACTCCGGTGCGGACTTCGAAAACATCACCAAGGATATGCCCGGCCTTAACTTCAACGCCGATAACGAGGATCCGGATTTCGATGACCGCTCCGATAACAAGGGACCAGAGCCGGAAGCCTTGACCATCGGCAAGGTTGGCGATCGCACCTACGCCTTCATCGGCGCAGAGCGCGTGGGCGGCATCTTTGTCTACGACGTAACCACCCCCGCCGAGGCACAGTTTGTCACCTACGTCAATAATCGCGATTTCTCCGTTGGCTACGACGAGGACGATGTTGCTGCCACCACCCAGGCCGGCGACCTCGGACCAGAGGGTCTAGCCTTCGTTCCCGCTGCAGATTCCCCTACCGATGACGCACTCCTCATCGCCGGCAACGAGGTCTCCGGCACCACCACCGTGTTCTCCGTCAAGGACCTGCTTGCCGACGCCTCCGATAACACCGATTCCCCCTCCACGTCTGCGGGTTCCACTGGATCCAGCAGCGCCAGCAGAGGCAGCAGCGTCGCTGCCGGCGTGGGCATCGTGGCTGGTTTGGTAGGTCTTGGCGCCCTGATCGGCGGGGCGCTGGGATTCCTGCCGAAAACCGTCGACGAGTTCTATGCGCTGTTGCCGGCGCAGGTGCGCAAGCTTTTGCCATAGACCTTCCGGGGTTTACCTGCTAAATTATTTGAGGCTAATACCTCTCACTCTAAAGGAGAACCATGCGCAACCGTCTCAGCATTTCGCTCGTCGCCGCCACCGCCGTGGCAGCGGGCCTCGTTGCACCAGCTACCGCTTCTGCCGCAGAAGATAAGGCGAAGGAGATTTCGGCTGAATGCCAGGCCGAGGTCGACAACGCCAAGGAAGAACACCTCAAGAAGATCGAGAACGGCGAGCTCGGATCTTCCGCCCGCACCCCGCAGGAGCTTATGCAGGGCATTGCCAATGGCTACGGTTCTTCCGGAATGCCCAAGGAGCCGGACTGCGTAGCCAAGGAGGCGGAACAGCGCCAGATCGAGGCACTTGAGCGTCTGCCTATTTGGGGCTCTTCCACCCCAGAAAAGTTCCTCGAGGTCATGAGCTGGGTGACCGTAGCCGCCAGCCTCGTCGCTGCGCTGCTGCAAGCTTTCAACATGGTTGCCACGGTGAACCCGGCTGTGCTGGAGCCGATGAAGAATGCCCTCAAGCAGCTGGGCGTGCGCTTCTAAGCACTGAATAAGTGAGCCGCTCCGGAGTTCCGGAGCGGCTTTAGGCGTTTTTAGAACAGTTCTCGGGTAGCGATATCAGCGCCTTCTACCAAGGATTGCAGCTTCGCCCATGCAATCTGGGGGTGCAGGCGGCCGCCGAGGCCGCAGTCGGTCGACGCGATAACATTTTCCGGGCCGACCACCTCAGCGAATTGAATAATGCGATCTGCCACGAGGCGCGGATGCTCTACCGCGTTGGTGGAGTGAGAGACCACACCCGGGTAAATCACGGTACCCTCCGGCAGCGCGTGGTCCTGCCACACGCGCCACTCATGCGCGTGGCGCGGCGAAGCGGCCTCGAAGGAGAATCCGCCGACCTCGGCACGCAGGATTTCCTCGACAATATCCGCAAAGGGCACGTCGGTAACGTGCGGGCCGTGCCAGGAGCCCCAGCAGATATGCAGGCGCGTTTGTTCCTTGGGCAGGCCAGAGATGGAATCATTGAGGACGTCGATACGCTCGCGAATAAAACCGCGGAAGTCCTCGACCGACGGCTCCGGATTGATTTGGTCCCAAGCCTCGGCCAGGTCGGGCGCGTCGAATTGCACAGTAAGCCCAGCATCGGTGATGGCCTGGTATTCGGTGCGCATGGCACGGCCGACGTCGGCAAGCAGCTCATGCTCATCGTCGTAGTAGCGGTTGGTCAGGCGCGCTGCCGAGCCGGGCGAAAGGGCGGCGATGAAGCCGGGGGTGCCGGTTGGGAGGGCGTCGGCAAGCAGGCGAACATCGGCGGCAACCTCGTCCTGGCCGATGTAGGTTACAGGGCCGGTGAACTCTGGGTTCGCCACCTTGGCGCGGCCGGTGAAGATGCCAGAATCCGGATCATTATAGGCCTCCGAGAACAACGCGCGGTCGCGGCGATCAATAAACGACGTCAGCCGCGGCTCACCCGGCTTAGATCGCACCACCTCGGCCGATTCCCAGCGGTCGGTATCCGTCATCGTCAGCCCGCCCAAGCGGCTAAACGAATAATTCCACCACGCGCCATAATCCACCGCGCCAGAGGTGATATGGCCGTACTCGCCCTCGTTAATGATATCGAGTCCGAGATCGAGCTGCCGTTTGACGACGTCCGCCACCGCAGCCTCCAAAATCCCCTGAAACTCCGCGTCCGGGAGCTCGCCGCGCTGCAGGTTGGCTTCCAGCAGCTCCGGGGTGCGCGGCAGTGAGCCGACGTGGGTGGTGCGAATCTTGTTAACCATCAGGTTTCCTCCATCAATATAGACTGTGCTGTCTAGATTAGTGGAGAGCGCCTGCCGCCGCCGAGTTTAAATTCAGCCTAATATGCCCGCGCCCATGGTGGCCTTGAGGTCGCCCATGAGGTTTCCCGATCGCTCCACACGCAGGTGGTCGCCGAGGATCATGGTGGTGGACTCGGAGCCATCGACAAGCTCGAGGTAGACATCCGACTCACCCTGGTTTTTGAGCAGGACCTGCTTGAGGCGGGCAATGTTTTCCATGGTGCACTGATCCGTGCGCATGGTCAGGCGCAGCGGCAGGCCGGCGCCACCGCCAGGGCCCAGCTCCGGCACGCGGATATCGGAGCAGAACAGCGAGCGGCGCTCATCGCGCACCTTGACGTTCACGCGCGCGAGGATGATATTGTCCTCGACAATCTGCGGGGCGACGAGCGAGTACACCTTGTTGAATACCAGGATTTCCACCTGCGCGCCGTTGTGGTCTTCCACCGTGACAATGGCCCACGGCGAGCCATCGCGCTTGGAAAAGCGACGGTCCACGCCCGAAATGATGCCGCCGATGATGAGCTCTTGGCCGTTATGCACCTCGTCGTTGAGGATCTTGGTCAGCGGCGTATCCGTCTGCGCGGCCAGCGCCTCCTCGAAGCCATCGAGCGGGTGGCCGGAAACATATAGGCCCAGCATCTCGCGCTCGAGGGCAAGTTCGTGTTTGCGATCCCAGTTGTCTTCCGGGATATCCAAGGCAAAGGCGTTGGAAGCCGCGTCGTCCTCTCCCCCGCCGATTCCAGCGAAGAGATCGAACTGTCCCTTATCCGCGGCCTTCTTGGTGGTTTGCACCGCATCCACCGCGTCCTCGTGGATGAGCATGAGGCCCTTGCGCGGGTGGTTCAAGTCATCGAAGGCGCCGGCCTTAATCAGCGCTTCTGTCACGCGCTTGGTGCAGGCGGCGAGCTCGATCTTGTCCAGGTAATCACTAAACGAGGTAAACGCGCCCTTGTCGTGGCGGGATTTGATGATGGATTCCACCACTTCCGAGCCGACATTGCGGATAGCGCCCATGCCGAAGCGGATATCCTCTCCCACCGCTTGGAAGTCCTCTTCGGACTCGTTGACGGACGGCGGCAGCACCTTAATACCCAGGTGGCGGCAGTCCGAAAGGTAGATGGCGGACTTATCTTTCTTATCGCCCACCGAGGTCAACAGCGCGGCCATATATTCCGGTGCATAGTAGGCCTTGAGGTAGGCCGTCCAGAAGGACACCAAGCCGTAGCCCGCGGCGTGAGACTTGTTAAACGCGTAGGACGCGAAGGGCTCGATGGTGCCCCAGAGCGCATCCATGGCGGACTTGGAGTAGCCATTTTCTTGCATGCCGCCCCAGAACTTGTCGTACTGCTGGGCCAGCACTTCGGGCTTCTTCTTACCCATTGCCTTACGGAAGCCATCTGCCTCGCCGGCCGTGTAGTTGGCGACCTTCTGCGAGATACGCATGATCTGCTCCTGGTAGACGATGAGACCGTAGGTCTCATCCAGGATTTCCTTGAGCGGCTCTTCCAACTCCGGGTGAATCGGGGTGATTTCTTTCCGGCCGTTCTTACGGTCCGCGTAGTCCCAGTGGGCGTTCACACCCATCGGGCCCGGGCGGTAGAGCGCAAGGGAGGCCACAATATCCTTAAAACCGGTCGGCTTCATGCGCTTGAGCAGCTCTTGCATGCCGCCGGAGTCGAGCTGGAAGACGCCCAGCGTATCGCCGCGCGAGAGCAGATCATAGACTTTGGAGACCTTGGGGTCGTCGGCATGCAGCTGCTCTAGGTGGACTTCTTCGCCGCGGTTGCGCTTGATGTTTTCAATCGCATCGCCGATAACGGTGAGGTTGCGCAGGCCCAAAAAGTCCATCTTCAGCAGGCCGATGGCCTCGCAGGCCGGGTAATCCCAGCCGGTGATATAGGCACCGTCGGCCGGGCGCTTCCACATGGGGATGTGGTCCATGAGGCGAACCGAGGCCATAATCACCGCACAGGCGTGCACGCCCGCCTGCCTGACGACGCCCTCCAACCCCCGCGCCGTGTCATAAATCTTCTTCACATCTGGGTCGGATTCCACCATCTGGCGGACCTCGGCGGCCTCGGAGTAGCGCTCGTGGTCCGGGTCCGTGATGCCCTTGAGCGGAATGTCCTTGGCCATGATGGCAGGCGGCAGCGCGCCGTTGATGCGGTCGGCCATCTGGAAGCCGGGCTGGCCAAAGTGCACCTTGGCCGAGTCCTTAATGGCCTGCTTGGTCTTCACCGTGCCGAAGGTAATCACCTGCGCCACCTTGTCCTCACCCCAGCGCTCGGCCGCATAGGTGATCATTTCGCCGCGACGGCGGTCATCGAAGTCGATATCGATATCGGGTGCGGACGGGCGTTCTGGATTCAAGAATCGCTCGAAGAGGAGATCGTGTTCCAGCGGGTCGATATTGGTAATGGTCAGCGCGTAGGCGACGAGCGCGCCGGCCGCCGAGCCACGGCCCGGCCCCACACGAATGCCCACGGAGCGCGCGTGCTTAATGAGCTCGGCCACAATGAGGAAGTAGGACGGGTAGCCTTTCATCTCAATCACGGAGATCTCATACTTGGCGCGCTCGATATACTCCTCCGGAACATCACGGCCGGGGAAGCGCGCTTGCAGGCCCTCCATCACCTCATGGGTGAGCCAGGAGGTTGGGGTGTGACCCTCGGGGACGTCGGCAATAGGCATGCGATCGTGGGTGTGTTCTTCCCAGATTTCGCCGTAGTCTTGCACGCGCTCGGCAATCCACAGGGTGTTATCGCAGCCGTCTGGAATCATATCGTCCCAGGTCTCGCGCATCTGCGCGGCCGACTTAATGTAGTAGCCGGTGCCGCCGAACTTGAAGCGGTCCGGGTCCATGAAAGTTTTACCAGTCTGCACGCACAGCATCGCCTCGTGCGCCGGCGCCTGGGACTCCAACACGTAATGGCAGTCATTGGTCACCAGCGGGGGCAGGTCTAGCTTGCGGCCGATTTCTAGCAGGCCATCGCGCGTACGCTTTTCGATGTCCAGCCCATGGTCCATCAACTCCAAAAAGAAGTTGTCCTTGCCGTAGATGTCCTGCCACATGGCCGCGGCCTCCAGCGCCTCGTTGAACTGGCCGAGGCGCAGGCGGGTCTGGACGTCGCCAGAGGGGCAACCGGTGGTGGCAATGATGCCGTCGGCATGCTCGGCGATGAGCTCGGCGTCCATGCGCGGCCATTTGCCCAACTGACCTTCGTAGGAAGCCAGCGAAGACAAGGTAAAAAGGTTGCGCAGGCCGGTGGCGTTCTCCGCGATCATCGTTTGGTGGAGGTAGGCACCAGAGGCGGAGACGTCGTCGCGCTTTTGGTCCGGCGTGCCCCACAGCACGCGCTTTTTGTTGAAGCGGGATTCGGGCGCCATATACGCCTCGATGCCGATGATGGGCTTGACGCCGGCGCCGGTCATGCGGCGGTAGAAGGCATCAGAGCCATACATATTGCCGTGGTCGGTCATGCCGACGGCCGGCATTTCTTGGCGGACCACCTCGTCTGCCAGCATATCGACCTTGGCCATGCCGTCCAGCATGGAAAACTCGGTGTGGTTGTGCAGGTGGACGAAGGAGGAGTTTTTGGCCATGCGGCTCATCATAGCGGGGCGGTCAAAATGGGCTATTATTTTGTGATGCTCTACACGCTCGCCGCCTACATCATGTGGGGATTTTTCCCCGCGTTCTTCCCTCTGTTGCTGCCGGCATCGCCGCTAGAAATCCTGGCCCACCGCGTGTTGTGGACCGCGGTTTTAGTCACCGGATTTTTGCTCCTCGGCGGCCGGTGGCGCGAAATGGCGCGCATGGACAAGCGCACGTGGGGTTGGCTCGCGGCCGCAGGTGTATTCATCACGGTTAATTGGGGTACCTACGTGGTGGCGATTAATAGCAACCACGTGGCCGATGCGGCGCTGGGGTATTTCATCAATCCCTTGGTGTCGGTCGCCCTCGGCATGGTGTTTTTGAAAGAGCGGCTGCGGCCGTGGCAGGCCGGCGCGGTGGGCGTTGCGGCCATCGCGGTGCTGTATTTGACGTTCTTTACCGGCCAGGCGCCGTACATTTCGCTGCTATTGGCGTTCAGCTTCGGCTTTTATGGGCTGCTCAAAAAGCAGGTTCGAGTGTCCTCGGCCGTCTCGGTCGCAGCGGAGGCGCTCGTGATGTCACCGTTGGCGGTGGGATACATCCTGTGGCTAGAAACAAGCGGCCAAGGCACGGTCGCCAGCGAGGGCGTCGGCCACGCGCTGCTTTTAGTCAGCGCCGGCTTGATTACCGCGCTGCCGCTACTCTGCTTTGCAGAGGGCGCACGGACGCTGCGCTTATCGACGATCGGCATGCTCCAATACCTCACCCCCATCATGCAGATGCTGTGGGCGCTCTTTGTCACCCACGAGCACTTTTCGACGCACCGCTGGATCGGCTTCGGCATCATCGGCGTGGCGGTGGCGATTTACGTCGCCGACTTGGTGCGCATGGCTAGGAGCGCCTAAGTTCCTCGCGAGCGGCGCGGGCACGGCGACGCGCCGCCTGTTCCTCTTCTGCTCGCAGCGCCCAGCGCGGCATCACCGCGACGAGAAAGATGCCATAGGCACATACGATCCCGGAAAACACCAGCGTCATCGAGGTGCCGCCGGTGACAAGGCTGATAAGAAGCGCGATGCCGGAAACCACCACCGCGACCCACGCGGCGATATAGCCAAATTTGTAGTTGGGCATCCACTGCGAAAAGGGCTGCTGTGAGGACATAGGTCTAGCCTACGCGGTAGTCGTATTCGCAGGCCCGGTATCGACGAGGTCCGGTGGGGGCGGATCCCAAGGGTTGACCCAGCGCACGCCGCGGGCCGTGCGCTCGAAGCGGCCATTGCGCGGCAGGCCGGTGCGATGGTCATCATTGCGGCCGTTGTGATAGGCGCAGGCGGTGGTGAGGTTCTTCGCATTGGTCCACCCACCACCAGCCCAGCTGAAGATGTGGTGGACCTGGCACTCATCGGCAGGCTTATGGCAGCCCCTGACCGGGCATGTGGGATTTTCCGCCGCAGCCATCATGAACTGCTTCCAGGTGGCCCCACGGCGCATGCGGTACAGGTTCACTGGGCCCTCTACGGGGTGGAGCAGGGTGACAAATCCCTCCTCGGCAAGCGCGCGCTGGGCCAATTCGGAGCCCGTAATCTGCGCGCCATTGGTCATGGTCAGCACTACATCGTCGCTGCCATGGGCCACGCCAACCAACTTATCCAGCGGCACCACAACGTTGGTGCGCACGGTGGAGGTGGCGGCACTGGTACCGGTGCGGAAGAAGGAGGCGACGTCGGCAAGCGAGCCGGCATGCTGGTGAAGTTCTGCAATCAGCGCGGAAGGGCCAGTGATAGACAGAGTCCACGGCTTTCCGGCGGCGCGGCGCCGCAGCCGCACCCCCGGCTTGGGTTCGCGCGGCGCGCGCATCTCGCGCAGCTTCTTGCGAGCACGCCTTTCCATCTCCCGCGTATCACACGCGATATGGGTGAGCTCGGCGCGCAGGGCCCAGGCGCGGGCTTGGGTGGGCGCGCGCCGCGCATGCTTTTCGATGACCTCCAGCGTCGGCAGCGAATGCCGGTTGCGGCGGGCCCCGTCCACCGCGCGGCGTTGGCGGCGGCGAAAGTTGGTGGTCCCGAAGTAGACCTGCGCGAGCTGCGCAATAGTGTCAGCCGTGGCATCGGGCATGCCGGCGGCGGTAAGGTCCGCGGCGGAGGCATCGGCAGCCTCGGCGAGGATATCCATCGCCGAGTTGAGTGCCGCTATATAGGCCCGAATGTGTTCCATGCCCTAGATGCTAAAAGCGCTGGGCGGCCACCGCGCGCCATAGGGCCCAGGAGGGCGATATTAGCTGGGAGGGCGGATGGCGAAGCTGCCCCAGGCGGCGTCCGCGGGTGCGGGTTCGACGGCGGCGACGGAGGGGGTGGAGGCGACGTCGGCAAGCTGGGCACCCGACCCCCACACCACAGCGGCGCTCACCGCGGAGGGGCGCTGCCCATAGGAGGCATCGATGCGGTCGAAGGCGCGTTGGATGACGGCGGCGCGATCCTCGCCGGCGGTGGGTTCGGGCACGTCGATGGGGGCGGTGGAACCGATAAGGATGGCGTCCATGCGCGGGGCTGCGGCAACGGCGGCCGCGGCGGCTACGGGCGGCAGGTCCTCGTCAAAGGTGACAAGGGCGTAGGCAGGCGCGTCTGGAATGTCGCTGCCGGACACGCGCGCAATATACTCCGCGCGCGATTCGCCATCCGGGCCGAGCTGGTCTCCTTGTACCTGCGAAGAAGCCTGGGTCCCTAGGGCGCCAAAAAGCGCGAGCGCGGCCAAGAAAAGCACCGCAAGCACCGCCAAGGCCGCTAGCCGACGCCGCCGGTAGACCTTCCTCATCCCCGCAGAACCTCCAAAGCGTGCTCGAGATCGGCCGGGTACGGCGCCGCAATCTCGAACCACTTGCCGGTGCCGGGGTGAGTAAAGCCGAGTTTTACCGCGTGCAGCCACTGGCGCTTAAGCCCAAGGCGCTTAGCCAGGTTGGGATCCGAGCCGTACATCGGATCGCCCACGCACGGGTGGCCGGTGGCGGACATGTGCACGCGGATCTGGTGGGTGCGGCCGGTCTCTAGGTGCACCTCGATGAGGCTGGCCTCGCGGAAGGCCTCGATGAGGCTGTAATGGGTGACGGCCGCTTTGCCGTCGTCAAGCACGGCGAATTTCCAGCCCGACTTGGGGTGACGGCCGATAGGCGCATCGACGGTACCCTCGATGGGATCCGGCAGGCCCTGCACCACGGCGTGGTAGGTCTTTTTTACGCTGCGGTACTTAAAAGCATGCTTGAGCGCGGAATAAGCGCGCTCCGAGGAAGCCACGACCATCACGCCAGAGGTGCCCACATCGAGGCGGTGCACGATGCCCTGGCGCTCGGTCGGCCCGGACGAAGCGACTGTATAACCGGCCGCGCGCAGCCCGCCAATCACCGTCGGTCCGTCCCAACCCACGCTGGGGTGTGCGGCCACGCCCACCGGCTTATGCACGCAGATAATATCGGCATCGCTGTAGAGCACGTCCATGCCCTCGACCAGCTCTTCGCGCGGCAGCAACGGCTTTTCTGGCTCCGGCAAAAGCACCGAGACCACGTTGCCGGAGGTCAACCGCTCGGACTTGCCCAGCTCTTGGGAATCGATGGTCACGTTGCCCTCGGCGCACAGCTGCGCGGTGGCGCTGCGGGAAAGGCCAAGGAGCTTGGCTAGGGCGGCGTCGGCACGCATGCCTTCTAGGCCTTCAGGAATGGGGAAGCTGCGCATCTGCCTATTCATGCTCGGCCTTCCTTTCCTCCAACACCATGGCGATGATGAAGATCACCACGCCGCAGGTAATGGCCGCGTCCGCAATATTGAACACGGCGAAAGAGCCGACCGAAATATAGTCCACCACATGCCCGAACCAGAAGCCAGGGGCGCGGAAGATGCGGTCGGCGAAATTACCCAGCGCGCCACCGGCGATGAGCGCTAGGCCCACCGCCTGGCCGGAGTGGGTAATGCGCGGGGCGGCAATGGCCACGCCGAGCACAAAGACCAGCTGGATGGTGGTAAAAAGCCACGTCGATCCCTCCCCGCCCATGGAAAAGGCGGCGCCAGGGTTAAAAAGCAGGGTAAACCGGAACCAATCCCCCATGACCGGCAGGGGCTCGCCCTCTGTAAGGATGGAGAGCATTACTTGCTTCACGGCTTGGTCCACCAGCGCCACGGCGATGACGACCGCGGCGATAAGTCCTGTCTTGCTCCTTCGTTTTTGACTCACCCGCTCTATTCTAAACGGGAGCGTCCGGTATTTTGGTAAGCGTGTTTCGAGTCAAAGTTTTTGCAGCCCTGACCACAGCCGCCGTAGCGCTTACGGCGTGTTCCTATGAAAAGCCTGGACCCGCGGTAGAACAGCCCGTTGGCCTGACTATCGACGCCCCACGCGTCACCGTGGACAATCCCGGCACCGGGGAGAAAAAGCTCCTGGAATACCGCGATATCGACTCCACGCAGGACGTGAACTACCGCGTTACCGAGGGTTTTTCGCAGGACCTGCTCAAAAAGTCCGCGGCCGAGAAGTTTCGGGCTTCCGACGTCGAATCCACCACCACTACCCTGCCGCTATCGGCCAAGGTAGATAAGGCCAGCGAGGATGTCGAAGATCAGCTGCCCGCCACCCGCAATGCCTTTGTCACGGCCGGTGCGCCGGAAACTTCTGGCGACACCGACGTCTCCTCGGCCGAGGGATTCCAATTTGGCTGGCGTGGCCAAGACAATGGCCAGATGAATTCGCTGCGCTTGGCCGCACCCCAAGACGCCACGGATGAAGCCCGTGGCTCCGTGGAACAGGCGATTATGAAGCTGACGGCCCTACCCGTGGTTTTCCCCACCGAGGAGGTAGGCAAGGGAGCGAGCTGGACGGTGGATTCGCGCGTTACCGGCGAGTCCACCCTGCTGCAGACCACGCGCTATACGGTCGCTTCCATCGAAGGCGACCAGGTCAAGCTCAACGTGGAGGTAGAGCAGCGGCCGTCGCTAGGCGCACTGTCCTTTGAGGGTCAGGCCCAGGGCACGGAGTTGGAGGACAAGGAGCTCAAGGTTGTGGACTCCAGCACCCAGTCCAAGGGCAACATCACGGTAGACCTGAGCAAGCCGCTGCCCGTGGGCGGTAACGTGTCTTTCGACACGAAGGTCATTTATGGCGCCGCCGGCTCGGAACTGCGCGTGGTGCAGTCGAGCCTGACGGAGCTGAACTTTTCCTAGTTACTCGGCCGGGGCTTCTACAGGGGCCTCGGCTGGGGCCTGCTCGGCGCCGGCCGCGGGGGCGTCGCCTTCAGCCGGGGCAGCGTCGCCCTCGGCCGGTGCCGGGGCAGGTGCGGAGGCACCGGCGCCGGTATCCGCGCACATCTCCGGAACCTGCTCCGGCGGCACGGTGTTTTGGATGAGCGTGCAAGCCCACGCCTTGGAGAGCTTCCAGGTGCCATCTTCGTACACGAACTCCACCTGGTCAGCGGTCTGCTGCTGGCCGTCAGCGGTGGTGAAGTTCACGGTGGTCAGCACGGACTGCGGGTCATAGCCCGGAAGCACAGGATCGACGACCTCGAACTCGGCGCCGGATTCCTGCTTGGACTGTGCCATGGTGTCAAAGATTTCCGGTGCGGTCTCGCCGCCCTGCACGGTGGCGGTCTTTTCCTGCTCAGAAGCGTTCGGATCCGTGGCCTTGGCCAGGATGGCATTGAGATCCGCCGGGGACGGCAGCGCTGGGGCGGCGGAATCGCCGTCGGAAGAGGCGGATTCCTGCGCCTCGGTGTTGGTGGCGGCGGTATCGTCCTGCTCGTCGTCGGAAGAGCAGGCGGCCAGGGCGGTGGCCGCGGTCAGTGCGAGGCACGCGGCGCTAAACTTGCGGAATTTCACTTCTAACTCCTCACGTCTGGGTTCTAAACTCCCATCAGTTTACAGCTGCACCAGCTTTTTCCGGGCTGCGCCCGCCGCGTGGGCGGAGATTTCTTTAACCTTGAGTGCATGACCCAACTTGCTTTGATCGCCACCGGCGGCACGATCGCGTGCACCACCGTGGCCGATGGTTCCCTGGTTCCCACCGTCTCCGGCGCAGACCTTGCCGCTGAAATCGACGCCGAGGTAGTGGAGTTTCGCCAGCTCGATTCGTCCTCTATTACTTTGGCGGACCTCGATGAGCTCATTGCAGTAGTCAACGAGCACACCGCGCGCGAGGATATCGGTGGCGTGATCATCACCCATGGCACCGACTCCATGGAGGAAACCGCGCTGGCGTTGGAG
Source organism: Corynebacterium sp. UMB0012 (assembly GCF_030216265.1). Classification (NCBI taxonomy): domain Bacteria; kingdom Bacillati; phylum Actinomycetota; class Actinomycetes; order Mycobacteriales; family Corynebacteriaceae; genus Corynebacterium; species Corynebacterium sp. UMB0012. The sequence continues at coordinate 75,405 of NZ_JASOKQ010000007.1, read as the reverse complement.
GTTTTCTGTGCAGGGGCAAAACCCATCGTGCTTACGGGCGCGCAGCGCGCCTACGATCACCCCGCGGCCGACGGCCCCACCAATCTGCGCGCTGCCCGCGAGCTTGCGGCCAGCGGGCGCCCTGGGGTTTTCCTCTGCTTCGGCGGCGAGACCATCCCGGCGCGCGGTGCGCGCAAGCGACACACCAGTGACCTGCGCGGGTTTGAGTCACTGCGTGTTCCTGGCACCACCCCGCGTTTGAATCCTGCCCCACTGGCGTCGCAGCGTATCGAGATCATCCCCGCCTATCCGGGAGCGGGGCGCCTGCTGGTCGACGCCGCCGTAAACTCCCCCACTTCCGGTCTCATTGTGGAGGCCATGGGCTCGGGAAATATGGGCGAGGACATGGGCCGCGCGCTTGCCGACGCCCTCCACGCCGGCCTCCCTGTCATCATTTCTACCCGCACACCCTATGGCCCGACGGCGCTGGCTTACGGTGGAGACGGTGGTGGCGCAAGCCTGGGGAAACGTGGCGCCATCAACGCCGGATGGTTCCGACCGAGCCAAGCGCGAATCCTGCTCGCGGCGGCGCTAGCAACCGGCACCGATCCGGCGGAGCTTTTTGCCCAGGAGGGCTAGTCCTCGCTGGTCAGCCAGTCCTGCCAATCCAGCGAGTCGAGCGGGTCTGCTGGCACGAGCGCGGGATCGTCGGCCGCGAAGGATGTGGTGCGGCCGGGACCCGTGGTGCGGGTTTCAAAGCGCACGCTCACTACCCCGTGGCCGGCGCCTTGAATCCAACCGTGGCCGTAATCGGGGTGGAAAACATCCTGCGTGGCGTGCCACTGGTTATCGGTTTCTTCTTCCACCGTCACCGTAGGCGCTGGAATGGCCGGTGTTGCGTCGTCGCTCACCCCAGTCTCATAGTCCGTATCCGCCGGTGCAGGACGCACGATCTCACGGTCGAGCTCCGGAAAAAGCACGTCTTGGCGAGCGGCCTCTAGCCCTGAATAGCTCACCCCTACCAGGCGGATGGGCCCCAGCTCATCGGGGTAGCGGGCAAGCTTGAAGGCGGCAGCGGTAAGCACGGCGGCGTCGTCAGTCGCGTACGGCAAGGTAGTTGAGCGTGACTCGATATGAAAATCCGCCATGCGCAGCTTCACCGTTACGGTGCGCGCGCCGCGCCCGTCCTTAAGCAAACGACGGTGAGCGCCCTCCGCCGCGCGAGTGATGGCTGCATCGACCTCGGGGGCGGTCTGCAAGTCTTTCGGGTAGGTGTGCTCGGTAGAAATCTGCTTAGAAATAGCACGCGGCGCCACCTCACGGTCATCAATGCCGCGGGCCAGCTGCCATAGCTGCAGCCCCACCACACTGCCGATGGAAATCTCTACTTCCTTGCGCGTCATTGCCGCTAGCTGCCCAATGGTTTCTACGCCGATGGACTTGAGCTTCGCCCCGGTCACCGGTCCGACTCCCCACAGCTTGTTCACCGCAAGGGGGTGCAACATATCTAGCTGGCGCTCCGCTGGGATAACAAAGGTGCCATCAGGCTTCGCTTCGCCCGATCCGATCTTGGCAAATTGTTTGCCCGATCCCGCCCCAATGGAGCACGGCAGACCCGTCTCTTCCCGAATGAGCGCGCGCAGCTCATCCGCCCAGCGCTTGACCTCCTCCGCGCTCGCCCCCTCCAAGGAGGCGGGTTCCATAAAGGCCTCATCGATAGAAAGCTGCTCGATTACCTCCACGTGTTGCGCGATGATGCCAAATACACGCCGCGACGCCGCCGCATACACCGCCCGGCGCGGCTGCACTACCACCGCGCGAAGCCCAACAAGCTGCTGCGCGCGATACATCGGCATGGCCGAATGCGCGCCGTACTCGCGCGCCTCATAGGAGGCGCCGGCCACCACGCCGCGCCCACTGGTGCCTCCCACCAAAACGGGACGCCCCTGCAGCGTAGGCCGGGTCAGCTGCTCGACGGAGGCGAAAAACGCGTCCATGTCGATATGTAAAACCCAGCGTTGCATGCGGCCCAGTCTAATAGGCGCACCTCCACATGCACTCCTGGGTGTTTGCATGCCGTTAATTAAAGCTTTAATTTCCTTCCATCTCATCGCCACCCGCCCGCAAAGTCATCTATTTAGGTTTTCAAAGACACTTTCTCTAGAAAGTAACCCTCAGCCTATGAAGCCTCCATAGTTGCACACGGAGTCCACAACTCGCCTCACTCCTTACTGTCCGAGCCGAAGATATCGACACCACAGCCCTGAGGAAACAATCGCCATTGCACGTATTTCCCCTCGTCTTGGCAGCACAACCGAAAGGCCGCACATGCCCGCTAGCATCTTCGTCTTTTCAGATCTCCACTTAGGTCTCCCTGGCGCTCCTGGGCTGGACTGGGCCCTGCAGGCACTCGAGGTTGCCGCCAATAGAGGGGCCACGGCGTGCGTGTGCTTGGGCGATATCATTGACCGCAACGCTAACTCGGCCGAGTTTGTGCCTCAGGTCCACACCGTTATGACCCATGCTGTCACTCTGTTCAGCGAAGTCCACTTCATTTCCGGCAACCACGACACCCACCACAACCTGGACTTCCCGCCCGAGGTCACAGTCCACGGCACGCAGGTGCATACCTTTCGCATAGGAAATACCACGGTTCTAACCGCAGCGGTGGCCACCGATCCGGACCCGCGCCACCTCCAGCTTCCTCCCCGCCGCAGCAACCGGCCCGTCCTCGGCCTCCTACATTCTTCCGTCACCGGTGAGTTTTCTAAAGGCACCTGCCTGCCGCTTTCCGTGGCTGAGCTACAGGCCTCCGAGGCCGATGCCTGGGTCCTTGGGCACGTCCACACCCCGCACACGCTTGCCGACACCCCCTTCATCGGCTGGGTCGGCATGGGCCACGGCTTACTCTTCGACCCTGATACGTGCCACGTCACACGTTTACATTACTAGATTCGTTCCCCACAAATCCCACTCATATTTTGCTTGCATACAAGCTTGCATGCAAGATGGATGCATGTCCAATGAACGAATGCAGCCCGCCGCGGAGCGCGCCTATGACTTCGTCAAAGAGAAGATCATTGATGGCTCCTTCGAGCCCTCGCAGATGCTTTCCGAGGCCTCCCTGGCTACCGAAATGGGAATTAGCCGCACCCCAATGCACGAGGCGTTCCTGCGCCTAGAGGTCGAAGGCTTTCTACAGCTCTACCCCAGGCGTGGTGCGCTCATCGTGCCGATCAGCCCGCAGGAAATTCGCGAGGTCTATGAAGCACGCTTGCTCGTAGATAGGCACTGCGCTGAGAAAATCTGCGCCATGCCTGACACCGAGCGCGCGGACATCGCTGATCAGCTAGACGCGACCATCACGGAACAAGACGCTGCGTTGGATGGCGCAGACCTGCATGCCTATACGCATCTTGATGCGCGTTTCCACCAGATCATCATGGATGGCGGTACCAATACCCTGCTGGCTGGGCTGGGACACCAGCTGCGCGAACGCCAGCAGCGTTTTACCGCTACAGCCATTGGCCGCAACGTAGCCCGCGCCCGCACCTTCGTGGATCAGCACCGCACGCTTGCCGATGCCCTCCGCGCCGGCGACCTCGACGCCTACCTTTCCGCATTGGACACCCACCTAACCAACTCGAGGAATCAACTATGACCGAAAAGTTTGCCAAACACTCATGGTTTCCCGTCGCTGGCAGCATGGTTGCTGTCGCGTGGGGCGGCAATGAGTTCACCCCTCTCCTAGTTATGTACCGCGAGGAGTCGCACTTCTCGCAGGTCACCGTCAATGGCCTCTTGGCCGCCTATGTGCTCGGCATCGTGCCGGCGTTGCTGATTTCTGGCCCGCTTTCGGACTACATTGGCCGCCGCCCCACGATGCTGCCTGCCGCGCCGCTGTCACTGTTGGGTTCTTTCCTTTTATCCATCGCGCCGAACGAGCCGCTCGTCATCGCCGTGGGCCGCATCATGTGCGGCTTGGCTTTGGGCATCGTCATGGCTGTCGGCTCCACATGGGTGGCAGAGCTCATCACCCGCGCTGGCGGCGATCCAGCTGCCGGGCCGCGCCACGCCTCCATGTGCCTGACCTTAGGTTTCCTCATCGGCGCCGGCCTCGCATCGGTACTGGCCCAATGGGGTCCGTGGCCCACCCACTTGGCGTATATCCTGCACATCCTCCTCACGGTTGCCACCGCCATCTGGTTGATGAAGACACCGGAGACTCGCCCACCGCGTGGCGCCACGGTAAAAGACACCTTCCTTGACTTAAGCATCCGCGACATGCTGCGTATGCTGCACATTCCCTCCGCAGCACACCGCCGCTTCGTGCGCATTGTCCTGCCGGTCGCCCCGTGGGTCTTCGGCTGCGCTGGCGCCGCCTATGCCCTCCTGCCCCAGCTTTTGTCCAAGTCCGCTGGCGATGCCCCCATCGCTTTCTCGGGCCTGATGACCGTTATCACCTTGGGCTGCGGCGTCGGCATCCAGATGCTCGGCAAGGTCATCGATACCAGCCGCTCCGCCCGCGCTTCCGCAGTTGCCATGGGCGTTATCACTGTGGGCACCATCCTCGGCGCGGTTGCCTCCCATACTCGCTCCCTGCCGCTCGGAATCGCCGGCGCAGCTGTCATGGGCGCAGGCTACGGCCTCGCCCTGGTCGCCGGTCTCTCCGAGGTCCAACGCATCGCCCGCGCCGAAGAACTCGCCGGCCTCACCGCCGTCTACTACTCGGTGTCCTATACCGGCTTCTTTATCCCCATGGCCTTCAGCGCACTCGCACCGCTGGTCGGCTTTACCACCCTATTCCTCATTGGCGCCGTGCTCGCACTGTGCTGCCTCATTAACGTGGTCCTCGGCTGGCGCGCCCACCTGCCTGGCCCGGTCCGTTAAGTCCTATCACTCATAAAAAATTGCCCAGCCGCACTGGCTGGGCAATCATTTTTTAGGTGGCAACGTACGCGCTACTGCTTGACGACGGTAGCGCTAACCCCCTTCACCACCTCGTGCACATCCGCACCATCGAGCGCCTCGGTGGTCACCAGGAAATCGGTGGCGAGCACTTCACCGGCGATATGGTCGGCGTGACGCTCCGCCCAGGCCTTCTTCTCCTCGGGGACAGAGAGTACGGCCGCGATGCGATCCGAGACCTCGAACCCAGAAGCCTTGCGGGCATCCTGGAGGCCGCGGATAACGTCCGCCGCCCAGCCTTCGGCCTCGAGCTCTTCGGTCACCTCGGTATCAAGTACTACCAGGCCGTCAAGACCTTCGATACGCGCGGTCGACTTCGGATTCGCTGCCTGCAGGCGCTCGGTGTACTCATCCGGGCCAAGCACGATATCGCCGTCCACTACAACCTCATCGCCGCGGCGTTCGTAGTTGCCCGCCTTGAGGTTCTTGATGGCACGCTGCACGTCCTTGCCCAACCGCGGGCCGGCGACCTTCGCGTTACAGACAACCTGGAAGGTGCCAACCGAATCGACGTCGTCAGTAAGCTCAACTTCCTTGACATTGACCTCGTCGCGAATGATATCGGCAAAGTCTGCCAGGCGCTGCGCCCCGTCGAGGGCCACCGTCAGCTTCGGCAGCGGCAAGCGGTTGCGCAGCTTATTGGACTTGCGCACCGAGGACGCTGCCGAGGCCACCGCGCGGGTCGCATCCATCGCAGAGACGAGATCTGCATCAGACGGGTAATCCGCGGCCTGCGGGTAGTCTGCCAGGTGCACCGAACGCTCACCGGTAAGCCCGCGGTAGATAACCTCCGCCACGTGCGGTAGCAGCGGTGCCACCACGCGAGTCACAGTCTCCAGCACGGTGTACAAGGTATTAAACGCCTCAGGATGGGCGTCCTCGCCCTCCCAGAAACGATCGCGTGAGCGACGGACGTACCAGTTGGTCAGGACGTCGGCAAAAAGGCGCACCTCTTCGGTTGCCGTGGCGATATCGGTATCAGCAAGCGCCGCTTCAACATTGGCCACGACATCGTGGGTCTTAGCCAAGATATAGCGGTCCAAAACATGCGCGGAGCTGGTGTCGAACTTTGCTTCCTTCTCTGCGTAGAGCTGCAGGAAAGTATAGGCATTCCAGATAGGCAGGATAGCCTGGCGCACGCCCTCGCGAATGCCCTGCTCGGTCACGATGAGGTTGCCTCCGCGCAGGATAGGCGAAGACATCAGGAACCAACGCATGGCATCCGAACCATCGCGATCAAAGACCTCGTTGACGTTCGGATAGTTGCCCTTGGACTTAGACATCTTAAGGCCATCGTTGCCCAGCACGATGCCGTGGGCCACGACCTTCTTATACGCCGGGCGATCAAAAAGCGCGGTGGACAGCGCGTGCATCACATAGAACCAACCACGCGTCTGACCGGAGTATTCCACAATGAAGTCGGACGGCGAGTGGGTTTCAAACCATTCCTTGTTCTCGAATGGGTAGTGCTTTTGCGCAAACGGCATCGAGCCGGACTCAAACCAGCAATCCAGCACGTCTGGCACGCGGCGCATCATCGACTTACCGGTCGGATCATCCGGGTTCGGGCGCACCAACTCGTCGATGTGCGGACGGTGCAGCGACTCCGGACGGACACCGAAATCGCGCTCCAGCTCGTCCAAGGAGCCGTAGACATCCATGCGCGGATAGTTGTCATCATCGGACATCCACACTGGGATAGGTGCACCCCAGTAGCGGGTACGGGAGATATTCCAGTCGCGTGCTCCCTCGAGCCACTTGCCAAACTGGCCATCCCGGATATGCTCCGGTAGCCACTCAATCTCCTTGTGGTTAAGCTCCACCATGCGATCGCGGAACTCGGTCACCTTCACGAACCACGCCGGCAGCGCCATGTAGATAAGCGGCTCGCCCGAGCGCCACGAGTGCGGATAGGAGTGCTCGATGGTTACGTGTCGCACCACTCGCCCAGCGGCTTTCAAGTCCTTGATGATGTCCTTATTTGCATCAAAGACCAGCTGGCCTTCATACGGCGGAACCTGCGAGGTGAACTTGCCATCCTCATCCACCGGGATAACCAGCTCGATGTCGTACTGGTTGGTGGTATTCATATCGTCTTCACCAAACGCAGGAGCCTGGTGTACCACACCGGTGCCGTCCTCTGTGGTGACGTAATCAGCGATCAAGACCTGGTAGGCATTGCGCAGATCCGGGAAGAAGCCGAAGATAGGCTCATAGGTAAAGCCCTCGAGTTGCGCGCCGGTAAAGGACTCCAGTACCTCGGCCTCACCCAGTTCCTTCTCCAAGGTGGACAGCAGGTTTTCCGCCATGATGAAGGTACGGCCAGCGAAATCGCCCTCCGTAGCCTTAAAAAGCACGTAAGAAACCTCTGGATGAACCGCCAAGGCCTCGTTCGAAGGCAAGGTCCAGGGGGTGGTGGTCCAGGCGAGGAAGGAGGCGTCGGCAAGCGCAGGGTGCTCCGCCAACGTCTTTTCTGCCGCGCTTCCCTCGCGCGCGCCCTCCACGGGGAAGGTAACCGTCAGGGTCGGATCCTGGCGCATCTTATAAGAATCATCCAGGCGGGTCTCCTGGTTGGACAAAGAAGTGTGCTCCGCCCAGGAGTACGGAAGAACTCGGAAGCCCTTGTAGATGAGGCCCTTGTCATAAAGCTCCTTGAACGCCCACATGACCGACTCCATGTAGTTGATATCCATGGTCTTGTAGCCGTTGTCAAAGTCCACCCAGCGGGCCTGGCGGTTGACGTACTCTTCCCACTCGTCGGTGTACTCCAGCACGGATTTAGCGCAGTATTCATTGAACTTTTCCAAGCCCATGTCCTCGATCTGCGCCTTTTCAGTGATACCCAGCTGCTTTTCCGCCTCCAGCTCAGCGGGCAGACCGTGGGTATCCCAGCCGAAGACACGAGGCACGAAATTGCCAGCCATCGTGCGGTAGCGCGGGACGATATCCTTCACATAACCGGTCAGCAGGTGGCCATAGTGCGGCAAACCATTGGCAAATGGAGGACCATCATAGAAGATGTACTCTGGGCAGTCCTTGGTCTTTTCTAGCGAAGCCTGGAAGGTATCATCCTGCTTCCAGTACTTCTGGACTTCCTCTTCCATATCTGGGAAGCGGCTGGAGCCACCCGTCATGTCGACCTTGGGGTAAATCTTTTTCGCCATAATTATCCTTCACTCTTAACACGGTGCAGGGACGCGCCAATAAGGCTCGCGGTACCACCCTGCTTGAGCCCGCAGGCTCCGCTTCGTTTCGGTGAAGGAGTTGACGGTCCCACCCGTTCAGTTCTACTGGGCCACACTGGCTGTTCTTCTGAATTGCTCCCCGGTGATGGCCGGATCACTGCGTGTAGGCCACAGTATAGCGCCCCTGAATCTTCGAGCACAATAAGTTATCCACAGGCTAAAAATTTTCCCTTGTGAGGGCTTGCGGGGGGAAATAAATTGTGAGTCGTGAACGCGCTAGATACTTACCTCGCAGCCATGGCACCCGGGATGGACATCGTCCTCGGGTGCGCAGGCATGTCCGAGGAGGACCTCTGCGCGCGAGGTGCCGCTGAAAAGACGGCCCGCGAGTTGGCATTGCTAAAAGAGGCGTACTGCGGCACGACCAAGTTCACGAGGAAGCGTCGTCGTGCTATCGAAGGTGCTCAGCACAATGGGCATTCCATTGTTGCTCTATCCATCATTGAAAAGTATGCGCGCAAGATGCCCACGCTTTTCGACGCCTGGGTTCTCCGCGAACAACTATGCACCACCAAGGCCACAGCAGCGGCACTAGAAAAGCTGGCGCAATCCAAGGTTCCGAAGAAAAAGCGCAAGGTGAAGCCTGGTATACGCATCATCAGACGCAAGGATGCGCCGTGGACGCTAGCGATCGACGGCTCGTCTTCGTTTATTGCGGATCTTCACGCGGCGGTGGAAAACCAGGATAGGAAGCCGTTAGATGTAGTGGAAGATACGTTTTTCGGAGGAGATACGGCGCAACGAAGCACCGTGGTAACCAATGTCATCGTGCGGCTTGAGGACTACGTGCGCATCGTCAACGGTGATGGCGAGGAAATCACCTTGCAGATGACCAACGGAGCAACGCTTACGGGAGCGCAGTATGTGCGCCGCACGTTAAAGGAGCATGGGCTCATTACCCTGGTGAGCCCCTATGAAGGCGCGGTGAACCTGTACCGCACGGAGCGCTTCGCCAATGCTAAGCAGCGGTTGATGGCGGGCGCGGAAAATCCGGTATGCCCATGGCCGCGGTGCGCTAAGCCTGCCGATGAATGCCAAATTCACCATCTGGAGCCGTGGTTGCACGGTGGATTGACCAATATCGCGAACTTATCCACAGCTTGCGCGTACCACAATGGCGCCAACGATGACGATCCCAATGCCCCTCCGCTGCGCGGGCGACTTGCCCGAACCAACGGACAGATCCGGTGGCAACCGCCCGACTGCTAGAACCCGACTGCGAAATAAGGCGCCTAGTGCGCCTTATTGGCATGCCTGCTACCGAAGGCTTGGGGTCTCGCGGCGTTAGTCCTCGCGAAAGGCTGCGCGCAAAGCCTCCTGCTCAGGCGATTCAGTTGCCTGGGCTTTGTCAGCGCGATGCTTATGCGCCCAGTCCAGGATGAAACACACAAGTCCGAGTCCAGCAGCGGCAAAAACGATATACAACGACCAATCGGCTCCCGAGATAACGAAGTTGACCAAGGCCACGAATGCCACGAGGGCGAGAACTAAAGCGGCAACGAGCACAATGGTTCCTTTCGGTAGGAGCGGGCTAAGACACTACGGTCTAAAACAACAATAGCGCCCCCGCCGCGGTGGCGGGGGCGCTAAGAAGAACGGGGTGGCTTAGTTGTTGCCAGCCTCGCCGTTCGGTGCGGCGGTGCCGCGGGTAGCCAGCTCTTCCAGCTGAGACTCCAGCAGGGTCTTCAGGCGAGTACGGTACTCACGCTCGAAGGTGCGCAGCTCGGAGATGCGAGCCTCCAGTGCGGTCTGCTGCTGCTTGACGGTGTTCATAACCTCGGTGTGCTTGCGCTCGGCATCGGCCTGCAGCGAAGCAGCCTTCTCCTCGGCCTGACGGATTTGTGCTTCGGCACGGGAAGAAGCATCGGACTCGGTCTGCTTTGCCTTAGCCTCAGCGTCAGATACCAGCTTCTTGGAGCGGGAATCTGCATCCTGCAGCTGGGCGTCGTACTTCTTCTGGGCGTCAGCAAGCTGTGCCTTGGAGCGGGAATCGGCGTCGGTCAGCTGCTTCTCGGCGGCGGTGCGCGCCTCGGACAGCATGGACTCGGACTCTGCACGAGCCTCAGAGGTCAGGCGATCTGCCATCTCCTGTGCCAGACCCAGAACGCGGGCAGCCTGCATGTGGGTTTCTGGGGTAGCCAGGCCATCGGCGGTCTGAGCAGCACCAGCGCCTGCGATACCCGCAGCCGCTGCACCAGCCTTGGAAGAACCAGCTGCAGAAGCGGACTTCTTCAGCTCGTCGTTTTCCTTCTTGGAGGCCTCGAGTTCCTTCTTAGCCTGTGCTGCCTCCGCGCGGGCTGCCTCTGCATCCTTCTTCGCCTGAGCAGCCTCCTCGCGGGCTGCCTTCAGGTCTGCAGAAGAGGAAGCAGCAGCGGAGCCAGACGCCTGCGCCTTAGAAGCCTCAGCCTGGGCAGCCTTAACCTGCTCCTGTGCCTTCTTGGTTTCTTCCTTGGCACGGGAAACCTCGGACTTGGAGTCCGCCAGCTTGGTTTCGTACTCGGCGCGCAGCTTGGCCTCAATCTCCTTGCGCAGCGCAGCCTCATCGGTACGGGTGGAAGCCGCAGTTGCGGTACCAGCAGCACCGGCGCCAGCACCCGCCTTGGCCTGGGAGTTCAGATCGCTAACCTGCGCCTGCAGGTCTTCGTTCTCATCCTGCAGCTGGGCAAGGGCGTCCTCTACGAGGTCGAGGAACTGATCCACCTCGTCTTCGTTGTAGCCGCGCTTGCCAATTGGCGGCTTGCTGAACGCGACGTTGTGAACATCAGCTGGTGACAGTGGCATGTCTTCTCTTCCCCTTCAGGTTGGTACAACCCCGGAGCTTCCAGGGCCTTAGGAGTGCGGTTCAGGTCTAACTAAACCTTCCCCACAAAGGTACATGTGGTTCATAATACGGGTTATCGCGATTTATCGTAACCAAACGCCCACAATAATCGACGCCCCGCCGAGTCTCAACGTTTACCACAGGTTTCGAGGCGACGGGGGTGCTAACTCAGGAAAATTATCCGCAAAATCATTGTGAGTATCGAGAGCAAGACGAACAGCACAAGCACCGATACATCAAGCGCTACGCCACCCATTTGCAGAGGCGGGATCAGGCGGCGCAACGCTTTGACCGGCGGATCCGTAATTACAAACAGAGGCTCCGCTACAACCATGAACCAGCGTGGAGGGTTGAACTGCCGCGAGAAGGACTGGATCATTTCAATAATTATGCGAGCGATGAGCACCCACGTATAGATCCGCACGAGCAGGATAAGAATAATTCCGAGTTGTGTCACAATAACCGAGCCTATCGAATAAACCCCCGCAGATGCCCAATCGGCACCCCACGGGGGCTAAGTGAGACCTGCTGCTTTAGCGCAAGCCTGCGGCGCGCTCGAGCTCGTGCTTTGCAATGTCCGCAGACTTAGGCACGATAGAAAAGACCTTGCGCTCGGTGTCCATGCCCTTGGTGAGGTTGAGCATACGACCCTCCAGGCCGAAGCAGAGGCCGGCAGCGAAGTCGATGAAGCGCTTGGCGGTGGCCTTTTCTGCGTCAGTCAGCTCGAAGACAACGGCATCACCGTCACGGAAAGGTTCGCCCACCTTGGCTGCATCATTGAAAGACGTCAGCGAAATAGCCACGATGGTCGGAACGAATTCCTCCTGCACTGGGGCCGGCTCATAGGACTGCGGGGCGCGGCGAGGCGCGTAGGCCGAGGAGCTATTTTCGGAGTAACGCGGCTCCTCGTTGTAGTAGGCATCGTCCTCTTCGATGTCCACCGGGCCCAGCCCGAAGAAATCCTTCGTCTTATCAATGAATGACATTTTTGGGTCTCCCTCTGACCTAAATTTGTACAAGTCTAAACGCGTAAAATGTGTCTGGTGTGACTCATGTGATTTACGCTGTGAAATGCGCTTTTGCGATATTTTTAACCTACTGGTCGCGGTCCCATGATACTGGTTCCGACACGCACGATATCGCTGCCCGCAACAATTGCCTCGGCCAGGTCCGCGCTCATTCCAGCAGACATTTTCAGCGGTCGGTTAAGCTCAGAGGATAGACGATCTACCTCTCCGCGGACGTTTCGAAATACCTCGCCAGCATCGGCATCAAGTGGCGGAACCACCATGAGTCCGGCAAGTTCTAGGTGCTGCGCTTTTTCCACGGCACGCACGAGCTCATCGAGCGCCTCAGGAGAAACACCGCCGCGAGCACCATCACCGTCGGCGGAGACTTGAATAAATACCGGCAAATTGCTTTCACGCTCGCTTCGTTCCTTGGCTAAGGAAACTCCCCGCTCCAGCGCGTGGGCGAGCTTGAGGGAATCAAGCGAATGCACGCTGGCTGCCCATCGGGCTACGTGGTTGGCCTTCTTGGTTTGGATTTGGCCAATCATGTGGAAACGCAGCTGCGGCAGCTCGGTTGCCTTGGCGCGGGCTTCTTGTTCCCGGTTTTCGGCGACGTCGGTAACTCCTAGCTCTGCCAGCAGGGCAATATCGGCAGCTGGGTGAAACTTCGTCACCGGCAACAGCTGCGGTGGTTTTCGCCCTGACTGCGCTGCTAGCCGTTCAATCTCGGCACGGGTGGCCGCTAGGTTTTGTTCTAGCTGTGCCTTTCGGTCTGACATTACTTAGCCTCCAACCAAATTAGTCCAGCCTGGCGGCCGGTGACGCCTTCGCGTCGATAGGAAAAGAAGTCTTCGTCTTCGATGGTGCAGCGCGGGTCGGATTCAATCGCGGTGATACCTAGCCCCATAAGCTGGCGAATCAGCCCTGCGCGCACATCGATGCCCCACGTACCCTTCGACGTCCGTGTCTTGGAGCCGGGCAAGCGACGCTCGACGTCAGTGGCCATTTCCTCGGGCACTTCATAGTTCTTTCCCGAAGCAGCCGGCCCCATAACCACCTGAATGCGCTCGGGCTGTGCGCCAAGCTTCTGCATTTCGCGCACGGTATTGACCACAATGCCGTTGCGGGCGCCAAGGCGGCCGGCGTGGGCGGCGGCGATGACGCCAGCGGCGACGTCGACAAGCAGCACCGGCGTGCAATCCGCAACGAGAACGCCCAAGCCCAAGCGGCGCTGGGTGGTGACAATTGCGTCTGTGGCTGGCACGAGCTCGTCCTGTGGACCATCAACGACGGTGACGGTATTGGTGTGAAGCTGTTCCATCCACACGATATCGTCCAGACCGGTCACGCGCTTCAGGCGCTCGCGGTTAGCGGAAACCGCGTCGGGGTCATCGCCGACGTGGTGCCCCAAGTTAAAGGAATCGTATGGAATAGCAGACGCCCCGCCAGCACGGCTAGTAAAAACCATGCGGACGGGGCGGGTGGTGCGATGTTCCTCGTTTACTGGCATGCACACCAGCGTAGCGCTTTGCGCTTAGCGCATGAAGGAAGGCACGTCCAGATCGTCGTCACCGTCATCGTCACGACGCTGGGACGGGCGGGACAAACGGTAGTCATCGCGGCGCTCCTCGCGGGAGAAACGGTCAGAGTTGGTGAACAGACCGCTAGATTCTGGGCGACGCTCCTCGGCAGGGCGCTGCGGGGTGTAGCGCTCTCGCTCCTGGCCGGCGCGCGGCTCGTAGGAGTGGCGCGGGGAGTAGTCATCCTGTACCGGCTGAGCAGCGGCAGGCTGCGCCGGTGCCGGGGTGACGGGCTCTGCGGCTTCGCGCTGGCGATTGTCAAAAAGGGAGCCCGGCTTGCGCTGTTCCTGCTCAGGCTGCTGCTGCGCAGCGGCCTGGGTCATATTGGCCTCGGCATCGAAACCGGTGGCAATGATGGTGATGCGGATTTCATCGCCCAGGGTGTCATCGATGATGGTACCGAAGATGAGGTTGACGTCTTCGTCAGCGCGCTCTTCCACCATGGAGGCAGCGGCGTTTACTTCGTGCAGGCCAAGATCGGAGCCACCTGCAATGGAAAGCAGCACGCCCTTGGCGCCTTCCATCGTGGATTCCAACAGCGGGGAGTTAATGGCTTGCTCAGCAGCGGTCATGGCGCGGTTATCACCGCGGGCGGAACCGATGCCCATCAGCGCGGAGCCAGCGTCAGACATGACGGAGCGAACGTCCGCAAAGTCGACGTTGATCATGCCCGGAATGGTGATCAGGTTGGTAATACCCTGTACACCATTGTGCAGCACCTCATCGGCAGCGCGGAAAGCCTCGACGATGGAAAGCTCTTCCCCACCGAGCTGCATCAGGCGGTCATTCGGGATGACGATGAGGGTATCGCAGACCTCGCGCAGCTCCTCAATACCGGCCATGGCCTGGCGGGTACGGCGAGCGCCTTCGAACTTGAACGGGCGGGTGACAACACCGACGGTCAGCGCACCCATCTTCTTCGCGATAGACGCCACGACCGGAGCAGCACCGGTGCCGGTGCCGCCACCCTCGCCGGCAGTCACGAAGACCATATCGGAGCCCTCGAGGGCGTCTTCAATTTCGGACTTGTGATCTTCTGCGGAGGTCTTGCCTACCTCAGGGTTAGCGCCGGCACCGAGGCCGCGGGTGGCCTCACGGCCAATGTCGAGCTTGGTGTCTGCATCGGAGAAGATAAGGGCCTGGGAGTCGGTGTTGATGGCGACGAACTGAACACCCTTGAGGCCTTCTTCGATCATGCGGTTGACGGCGTTGACGCCGCCGCCGCCGACGCCGACGACCTTGATATCCGCGAGATTGTTATTGGAAGAGATCATGTGAGTAGGTCTCACCTTTCGCTACTTTAAGTCTGCACGTGCATTAAACGAGGAATGTAATGCGCTCCGCCGAAGGCGAATCGCGTTCCTTTCCATCTTTAACGACAGCGGTGTAATTTTCACGCACATTTTCCGCGTGTCGAGACCCTCAAGTTCCACTTTAGGGTTTCTCACCTGCGGTTTTATAAGTCACACCCGTATCATCCGCCCCATGGTTCAGGTACTAAAAAGAGCCCGTGCAGCGCACACGCCTAAGCGGTGCTGCACGGGCCCACAAGAGCGATAAAAAGCACCTGCGGGGGCACCCGTCGCCCTATCCGCGTGTGGTGACCAACTCAGGGTTGGAAATATTCCACTCGCGGCCTTCCATCTTCAATACTGTGGCAAAGGCATGCGCCTTGTCCTCATCGTTGGAATCGCTGGCACCCCAGAAGACGCGCCGGCCATCTTTAGTGGTGAAAGTCAGCGAGTACTCGCCCGCTACTTCGAGCTTTGCTACTTGGTTGCGGACATCGTCGGAAAGCGCTGCGATCGCCCGCACGGCATCCTGAGTTTGCGGGGAGCCACTATCGACGGAGCCGGTCACCTCAACCGCGCCCGCCGGAGGCTCAGCGGAGGTAAATTCCTCGCCCTTATCATCGATCAGGTAGGGCTTATTATCGCGCTTTACAAACGCCACGGCCTTGTGCTCGGACACGTTGATGGTCAAGGTCGAAGGGAAATCGCGGGAGACTGTCGCCGAATCGACCCAGTCCAATCCAGCAACGCCGGAAGCTGCCTCACGCGCGTTCACGCGTAGCAAATTTTCGCCCTTGGGAACCCCAGAGGCCTCCTCCACCTGTGCGGGATCAAGCTGGTGGACACCTTCCACCTGAAAATTGCGTACCTTCAGGACGGGAACTGTCCACATCACGGCGGCCGCTATGAGGGCCACAGCGACAATTGCGGCGATGACCCCAGCGATGAGCTTTGCGGATACACGCACTAGCTTGCCCGCAATTCATCGAGGATTTCTGCTGCCACCATGGTTACCGAGCCAGCACCAATGGTCAGCACCACATCGCCCGGCTCCACCACCGACACGACGTCGCGGGCAGCGGCGGAAAAATCCGGCTCGAAGATGACCTGCATATCAGCGGGCATCTTATCGGTAATGATGCGAGAGGTAATTCCCTCCACGGGCTGTTCGCGGGCGCCGTAGATGTCGAGTACTACGGCGGCGTCGGCAAGCGAGAGTGCTTGGGCAAACTCGGCGTCGAATTCCATGGTACGTGAGTACAGGTGCGGCTGGAAGCAGGCGATGACGCGCCCGCCGTGGCCTTCAGCCTCGACCTTGGCGCGTGCGGCCCGCAGCACTGCCGCAACCTCGGTGGGATGGTGGGCATAGTCATCAAAGACCCGCACGGGTTTGCCCTGCTTGTCGACGCTCCCCCGGTACTCAAAGCGCCGGCGCACACCGCTAAAGACAGCCAATCCCTCGGCGATGGCAGCCGGGGCGCCGCCGGAGAGCACACCGGCGATCAAGGCACCCATGGAATTGAGCACCATGTGGTGGCCTGGGATCTGCAGCTCGTAGCGCACGGTTTCAGAAACGCCAGGAAGGTCGAGCTTGACGGTGGTGTCCATGCCTTCCGCGGTGGTCTCTTCGCGGACCAGCTCGGCGGCCAGCGGCACGGTAGAGGTAAAAGACTTCTCCGGCGAGCCGTAGGCCACGACGTTGATCCCGCGCTCCAGCGCCCGCTCGCCAGCCCGGGCAGCGTGCTCGTCTTCGGCGCACACAACGAGGTAGCCGGTCTCCGGGGTGACCAAATCAGCAAAGTCATCGAAGACTTGGATATACGCTTCCTCGCTGTGGAAGAAGTCGAGGTGATCGGGCTCGATGGTGGTGAGGACCGCAACGTCGGGGCTATAGCGCAGCAGGGAGGCATCGGATTCATCGGCCTCGGCAACGAAAGCTTCCCCGGTGCCACCGTGGGCATTGGTACCCGCGCGATTGAGCTGGCCGCCGATGGCAAAGGAAGGATCGAGACCAGCGTGCTGCATCGCGCTCACGGTCATCGACGTGGTGGAGGTTTTGCCATGGGTGCCAGCCAGCAACACCTGCTTGTGGCCTTCCATCAAGGCGGCGAGCAGATCGGAGCGGCGAATTACCGGGATTTCGTTATCCTTTGCGGCCACTAGCTCCGGGTTGTCTTGGGGAATGGCGGCAAAAGAAGTAACCACGACGGTGGGCAGTTCACCAGACAGTCGCAGGTTATCCGCGGCGTGACCGATGGCGACCTTGGCGCCCATGGTGCGCAACACCTCAACCGGGGTGGAGTCTTTGACATCGGAACCTGTGACCACTCCGCCGCGAGCGGCGAGGATTCGCGCGAGCCCTGACATGCCGGAACCACCAATGCCGATGAGGTGGACGCGGCGCAGATCGTAGTGTGCGGGATCAGTCATTTACTTATCCTTCCTTCCAGCCGCGTCTTCGGCCTCGGATACGCGGGCGGCGATGCGGTCTGCGATGGAATTTGCCACGTCTCCGGCGCTGGCATGGGCGGCGGCGTGCGTCATCGACTCGAGGCGTTGCGGGTCATCGAGAATGCCGCGTACCTCGGAGATGAGTCGCTCTGCGGTCAGCTCCGCATCCGGAATCTGGATGGCGGCGCCTGCCTCGACCACCTCGCGGGAATTGAGCGCCTGTTCGCCATTGCCGTGCGGCAGCGGAACGTAGATGGCCGGCAGGCCTGCGGCGGATACTTCGGCAACGGTCATCGCGCCGGAGCGGCACACGACGAGGTCGGCTACCGCAAGTGCGGAGCCCATGTCCTCGATATACGGCAGTGCGGCGTAGTTCGGGTGTTCTGCGGGCGGGTCATTCTTCTTGCCATAGGCGTGCAGGAGCTGGAAGTCCTGCGCCAAGTCCTCCACCGCTCCAGCAACGGCGCGGTTGATGCTGGCCGCGCCTTGGGAGCCGCCGGTGATGAGAATGGTGGGAAGCTCGGCCAAGTTCCACTTGGTGCGCGCGTCTGCGGCCAGGTTGCCATTCGGGTCCTCCGCCAGGCTCGGGCGAACGGGGATGCCAACGACCTCGCCCGGCATGCCAGAATCCGGGTGGGCGTTGAGCCCAATGCCACCCATCTTCACGCCGAGCTTATTGGCCATTCCAGCCAAGGCATTGGTCTCAAGAACATAGAACGGGATACCGAGGGACCGCGCAGCAATATAAGCCGGCCCGGCCACGTAGCCGCCGGTGCCGAAGACGACATCCGCCTCGACGTCCTTGAGTATCTGCTTGGCCTCTCCCACCGCGCGGGAGAGGTTGAACGGTAGCTTGAAGAGCTGCGCGTTGACCTTGCGCGGGATTGGCACGGGGGTTATCAGGCTAAGGTCCACGCCGCGTGCGGGAATGATATCGCGCTCGAGGCCCTTTTCGGTACCGAGAGCGGTGATGCGTGCGCCGTGGCGCTCGCGCAAAGCTTCGCCCACGGCGAGGGCGGGTTCAATGTGTCCGGCGGTGCCGCCACCTGCGATGACGACGGAAATAGGCGTGGAATTCATAGCCTAAAGGCTACCAGCGCCACCTAGCGATAGCGGCGCTCGGCGCGCGGATAGCGGCGGCCGCTTCCGGTCACGGGGCGGCCAAAGCGCTCCTCGCGCACGCGGGATCGCGGCTCCTGCGGACGAGCGTGACGGCCCTTCTTCTTCGGCTTCGGCACCGGTTGCGGCTCGCCGATGAAAAGGAGGCGGTCGAACAGCGGGCGGCCAAAGTTCTGCATGGCGGAAATCTGCATCGGCTCATGACGCGCCACATTGCACAGAATGCCCATCGAGCCAATCGTGATGATAGCCGCGGTACCGCCGGCAGAAATCATGGGCAGCTGAATACCGGTCACCGGCAGCAAACCAATGACGTAGCCGATATTCACGAAGGCCTGCGTAACCACACCGATGGTCAGCGTTGCGGCGAGCAGGGACTGGAACTGGTTCTGCGCCCGCATTGCGGTGCGCAGGCCCACATAGCCCAACGCGGCGAATAGCACGATGACGAGCGCACCGCCCCACCAGCCGAGTTCCTCGCCCACGATGGCGAAAATAAAGTCATTCTTCGCCTCGGGAAGGTAGAACCACTTGGCACGGGATTGGCCGATGCCTACGCCCCAGAAGCCGCCGTCGGCAAGCGAGAGAAAGCCCTGATAGGACTGGAAACCCGTACCTTGAGTATCGGAGATATTGCCCACTAGGGCGTCGAAATAGGTGTGGAAGCGGTTGGAGCGGAAGCCGCCAGAAAGGAAGATAAACAGCAAACCACACACGGCTGCGACGCCGATGGTCGCGGGGACGCGCCAGTCGACGCCCGCGAAAATCAGGGTGAAGACAACCACGAGGGCAAAGGACAAAGCCATGCCCAAATCGCCCTGAAAGACGATGAGCAAGAACATAACGCCGGCAATGAGGGAGTACATCATGAAGGGATCCGTCACCTTCATGGATTTGTGCTCCTTATCCGCCAACACGGTGGCACCAAACATGCCTACGGCGACGCGGGCAAGCTCCGAGGGCTGCAGGGAGAACGGTCCCAAGTAAATCCAGGACTGGGAACCTACCTCCTCGCGGCCGGTGCCCACGCCGGGGATCAGCACGGCGATGAGCAAAATGATGGACAAGCCCACAATCCACGGCACGCATTTGCGCAGGGTATGCGGCGACACCTTGAGACCAAACCAAAAGGCAACGAGGCCCAAGAACACCATCACGCACTGGCGCAATGCCTGGTTCCATACTCCGCCGTCCTCGGTCAGGGAGGTAGCCATGGAGGAAGAAAAGACCATGAGCACGCCGATGCCCACGAGGAAAAAGATGATTAGGCGCAGCAGCTGGTAATCAAGGCCTGCTTCCTGGCGGGCGCGCTCGCGCAGCTCGCGAACGCGGTCGCCAAAACTCTTGGAGCGCGGGCGCTGCTGGGAGGTGGCCGTCATGTGTTCTCCTGATCCTTAAATCTATAGCTCTAGTTGCGGGTAAGCTCCCGCGCGGCCGCGGCGAATACATCACCGCGTTGAGCCATGCCGGTATACATATCCAACGATGCCGCAGCCGGCGCCAAAAGAACGGTATCCCCGGCGTCGGCGTGTTGCAGTGCAGCCTCCACCGCAGCATTCATGGCTGCACAAGGCTCCTGCGTCTCGATGACGTCCACCAGGGCATGCGGCGCGTGCGCCGCGAGGGCCCGGGCTACCTCTTCCCTATCCACGCCTAGGACTACCGCGGCCTTGATGTGGGCGGCGTGCTTGGCGACGAGCCCGTCTACCTCCGCGCCCTTCAACTGCCCGCCGGCAATCCAGACCACGGAATTGAGCCCCTTGAGCGCCGCATCCGCCGCGTGCGGGTTGGTGGCCTTGGAATTATCGATGAACGTAATGCCGGAATGCTCATGGACCACAGCGCCGCGGTGCCCGGCGACGGTATATGCGGCCAACCCCTGCGCAATGGATTCCGGGGTGGCGCCTGCCAGACGCGCGACGCTGGCTGCGGCCGCAGCGTCCAGAACTCCTGCCAGGCCGGCGGGCTCAATGCCCTCTGCGGACGCGAGATCCTCACGCTTCCCGTCAAGCCGCGAGACAAGACGGCCGGCACTTACGCCCACCTCTCCCTGTGTAGGTTCAGCGGCAGTAAAGCGGAAGAGGTCTGCGGTATCCGCGGCGTAGTGAACCGCCTCGGCGTCATCCTTGCCCACCACAGCGACTTCACCGGAGAGCACCTTAGCCTTCGCGCGGGCATAGGCATCGAACGATCCATGCCAATCCAGGTGGTCATCAGCCAAATTCAGTAGCACGCCCACATCCGGGCGCAGGTGGCTGGACCAATGCAACTGGAAAGAAGATAGCTCGGCGCAGAGAACGTCGACGCGAGGGGTGGCCGTGAGGGCGTCGAAAAGCGAAACGCCGATATTGCCCACCGCCAGTGCGCGCTTGCCGGTGCGCTTGGCATCTGCCTGCATAATCTGGGCCAACATACCCGTAGTGGTGGTTTTGCCGTTGGTTCCGGTAACTACCAGCCAGGTACGCGGCGCGCCGAAGACGCTCGCACGATCCAGGCGATACGCCAGCTCCACGTCACCGATGACCTCTACCCCAGCGCCCTGGAGGGCGACCAACAAGGGCGAATCGGGACGCCAGCCCGGCGAAGTAACCACCAGGTCAAAATCGCCTTGGGCGGCAGAATCGACGGAGACGGTTGCTACCCCGTACTCCTCCGCCAATTCCGCCAGCGCGGTCTGGTTGGAATCTGCCACGGTGGTATCCACCCCGAGGCTTGCCAGCATAGCGACGCAACCGCGCCCCGATACTCCCGCCCCGGCCACGAGCACTCGCCCGCGCAACGAGGATGGCAACTCGGTCATCTCTATTCCTCTTTCCTCGATAAAGCTAAAAGGCGTGAGTCTTAGGAGGCAAAGCCGACGGCAGACAGCCAGTCGCCGTAGAAGATGCATACGCCGGCAATAGCGGCCATGGCGCTCAGCAGCCAGAAGCGGGTGACTACGGCGGTCTCGGCCCAGCCACCATTTTCAAAGTGGTGGTGGATGGGCGCCATACGGAAGAAGCGCTTACCGGTGCTGCGGAAGACGATGATCTGGATAACCACGGAGACCGTCTCAATCACGAAGATAGCGCCGATGATGATCATGAGCAGCTCGGTGCGAGTGGTCACCGATAGGCCGGCGACGAGGCCACCGAGTGCTAGCGAACCGGTATCGCCCATGAAGATCTTTGCCGGTGCGGCATTCCACCACAAAAAGCCCAAGCAACCGCCCAGACCAGCTGCAGCCAGCACGGCCAAGTCGAGCGGATCGCGAACCTCATAGCACCCTGCCGCTGGCGACACGGCGCAAGAGTTGCGGAACTGCCAGAAGGAAATCAGAGCATAGGCACCCATCACCATCGCGGTAGTGCCCGCGGCCAAGCCGTCGAGTCCGTCGGTGAGGTTTACGGCGTTTGACCACGCAGCAATGAGTAGGTAGAGAAAGACCAAGAAAACAATGGTCCCGATGACCGCGCCGCCCACGGCGATGTCGAAGGTATCAAAATCGCGGACGAAGGAAAGGTTGGTAGACGCTGGGGTCAATCCATGTGCATCTGGGAACTGCAGCGCCAGGATGCCGAAGATGAGCGCCACGGCCAGCTGACCTACCAGCTTGGCGGTCTTGTTCAGGCCGAGGTTGCGCTTTTTGAATAGCTTGATGAAGTCATCGGCAAACCCCAGACCGCCAAGGCCCATCGTGAGGAAGTAGACCAAGAGACCGGAGGGGCTAAAACCACCGTTACCGGTCACGCGGGCGTAAATTCCCACCACGAGGTAGGCCACGGTGATGGCCAGCAAAATCGCCAGTCCGCCCATGGTGGGGGTGCCGCGCTTGCGCAGGTGCAGCTGCGGTCCGTCCTCGCGGATTTCTTGTCCCTTGCCTACCCCGGAAAAGTAGCGCACCAACATGGGAGTGGTAAAGATCGCGACGAGGAAGCTGAGGATGCCCGCGATAATGATCTGAGTCATTGCTAAAGGTCTTTCTCCTTGTACTGAGGACTAACGGCGATTGAGCTGTTCTGCCACGCGCCACAGGCGCTGGGCATTCGATGACTTGATAAGGACTACATCTTTGGCCTCGCGCCCCGTCCAATCTTCGATGCCGGCAGGCGCTACCCTAATGATGTCTTCGACCGCCGCCGCAGCGGCGTCAACATCCGGGCTGATAGTAGTATTTATACCCCGCGCCTGTGCGGCCTCAACCATGGCCCTCATATTATCGTTGTCTCCCACGGCCACGAGGTGGTCAACGTGGTATTTGGAAAGCACTTCTCCCAATGCACGGTGGGCGGCCACTGCTTCTCCTCCGAGCTCGCCCATCTCACCGAGCACGGCGATGGCGCGGGCATCCGGTCGGGCGGCCGAGGTATAGGCCAGCGCCGCAATGGCCGCGTGCATGGAATCGGGGTTGGCGTTATAGGAATCGTCGATGGTGGTTACTCCATCGCGGCGGGTACGCACGTCCATGCGGTGTTCCGAGGCATTCTGGTGTCCGGATAGCGCGTTAGCTACCACCTGCGGGTCCATGCCCGATTCGATGGCAGCCGCGGCCGCTGCCAAAGCGTTAGAGACCTGGTGCTTGCCAAAGACCTGCAGCTTTACCGGAAGCGGGTCCGTTCCCGGCGCATGCAGCACAAACGAGGGGCGGGCGACGTCATCGAGCTGGATATCGCTGGCGTAGTACTGGGCGTCGGAAGCTGGCGGCTTATTGGCCGAGTAGTAGACGACCTTGGCCGAAGTGCGCGGCGCCATGCCGGCGACGAAGGGATCATCGGCATTGAGTACGGCGACGCCGCCCTCAGCGGCCGAGGGCAATGCTTCCACGAGCTCGCCTTTGGCTTGGGCGATATTCTCGCGTGAGCCGAACTCACCCAGGTGAGCGGTACCAACGTTGAGTACCACGCCGACGGTGGGCGCGGTAATGGTGGTCAGGTGGCGAATATGTCCGATGCCGCGGGCAGACATTTCGGCAACCAGGAAGCGAGTGTGTTCATCGCAGCGCAACGCGGTATACGGCAGGCCGACCTCGTTATTAAAGGAGCCGGGAGGAGCGACGGTGTCACCCTCAGCGCGGAAAATCGTGGCCAGTAGGTCCTTGGTGGAGGTCTTTCCGGCCGAGCCGGTTACGCCCACGATGTCTAGGCCTTGCTCGGCGGTCAAGCGGCGGGTGACCTCCCGCGCAATATCGGATAACGCCTGCACCACCGCGGCGGCCGAGCCGTCCTCGTCGTGGGCATAGATATCCGCGTTGGCGGCATCACCGGTAACGCGGCCTTGGGGCTTGACGACGACCGCCGGAACCCCCACCGGCCGCGCAGCTAGCACCGCCACTGCGCCCTGCTCGATGGCCTTTGCTGCATAGTCGTGGCCATCCACACGGGCACCGGGCAAGGCAAGGAAAAGCCCGCCTTTTGTTACCTTTCGGGAATCGAATTCGATGAACCCGGTAACGCGCTGGTCTGGGTCAGACACGCAATCGAGGCTGCCCCCGGTGATTTCGGCAATATCGGCAATAGAAAGTGGAATCATGTCTACTCCTTCGCATTCCCAAGGGTATCGCGGTGCGGGGTTCCGGCCAGCTTTTCCTCGATGGCGCGGGCCATTTCCTCGCGGTCATCAAAGTGCAAGGTTGTGCCGTTCACGAGCTGTCCCACTTCGTGGCCCTTGCCTACGACGATGACGGCATCGCCCGGCTCGGCCCAATCGACGACCTCATCGATGGCACGGGCGCGGGAGCCTACCTCGCGGATATCGCCCTCCGGGGAGGCGTCACGTGCGCCCGCCATCACCGCCGCGCGAATGGTGGCAGGGTCTTCGGAGCGCGGGTTGTCATCGGTAACCACGGTAAGGTCAGCGCGGCTGGCTGCGACTGCGCCCATGATGGGGCGCTTGGAGCTATCACGGTCTCCGCCGGCGCCGACGACGATGCCGACGCGGCCCGTGGTTCCTTCCAGCTGGCCGCGCAAGGTGTCGAGCACCGCTGCGATGGCCGCCGGCTTATGCGCATAGTCCACTACGGCTACAAAGTCTTGGCCGCGGTCGATGCGCTCCATGCGGCCGGGGACTGCGACCTTCTCCACTCCCGACAGGAACTCCGCCGGATCCTCTCCTACCGCGGTGGCCATGCCGAGTGCTAAGCAAGCATTGGCGATATTGAACTCGCCAGGCAGCGGCAGCCGGAAGGTGAAATCAGCGCCGTCATAATTCAGGGCTACCTCCTGGGCACCGGTGGCCTCAGTGGCGGTTTGGCGCGCGCTAATCGTGGCCGCAGCGCCCTGGGTGGCAACCGTAGTCACTGGGTGGTCGGTGCTCTTGGCGACGCCGCGCATGCGCTCGCCCCACTCATCATCGATGCAGAGGACGGCCCGCTCGGCCGCCTGTTCCCCAGCAAAAAGCTTCGCCTTAGCCTGGAAGTAGTCCTCCATGGTGGGGTGAAAATCGAGGTGGTCTTGGCTCAGGTTCGTAAACCCACCTACCGCAAACCGAGTTCCGCGCACACGTCCCAGCTCCAGCGCATGCGAGGATACTTCCATCACCACATGGGTAACGCCCTCGTTCTTCATGCGTGCGAAAAGCTCTTGCAAGGTCGGCGCCTCAGGCGTGGTGAGCGAGGTGGGAACCGGCGTGCGGTTGATTCGGGTACCGGTGGTTCCGATAAGGCCCACAAAATGCCCGGCGTGGAGTAGGCCGGCCTCCAGCAGGTAGCTGGTGGTGGTCTTGCCGGAGGTGCCGGTAACGCCGATGACCGTCAGGTCACGGGTGGGGTGGCCATAAATCTCGGCGGAGATTGGGCCGAGCACGGCACGAATATCCTCCACCACCACGATGGGGCGGGTTTCCTGGGCCTCGGTAAGCAGGGCGAGCCCAGCGGCGTCGGTAAGCACGGCTCCTGCCTTGGTGTCGCGAGCGAACTGCGCGCCGTGGACGCGCGTGCCCGGCAAGGCAGCAAAGAGCGCGCCTTCCGGCAAACGGGAAGAATCCAGCCCGCACGCGGCGACCTCCACGGAGGCATCACCAATGACGCGGCCGCCAGAAAGCTGGGCGAGAGTATCCAAAGAAACGGTCATACTAAGCTCCTATTGTGCCCGCAGGGTCAGCCGCGGTGCTGGTTTCGATGTCGGAATATTGTCACGATTAAGTAGCCACGAGGCGATATCACGGAAGATAGGTGCCGCCGACTGGCCGCCGCCTCCATTGTCCTCCACGCCGGACTTAGGCTCATCCAGCATGACGGCAACAACGAAGCGCGGATCATCGGCGGGTGCGACGCCGGCAAAGGTGATCCAATAGGCGGAATTCGAATACGCCCCGGTATTTGGGTCCACCTTCTGGGCCGTACCGGTCTTGCCAGAAAGCTGATAACCCTTAAGCTGCGCATTGCCGGCCGTACCGTTTTGCAGGCCTGCATCATCGTCTTGGAAGACGGCGCGGAACATATCCACCGTAGTCTTGGCGGTCTCCGGGCTTACCACCTGGTTCTTTTCCGGTTCCTCTAGCTTTTCGTCCTTGCCATCCGGCCCCTTGACCGAGTCAATGATGCGCGGCTCGATACGCTCGCCACCATTGGCCAACGCTTGATACACGCTGGCCATCTGCAAGGTGGTCCACGACTGGCCCTGACCAATAGGCAGGTTAGCGAAGGTGCCGCCGGACCATTGCTCCAAGTCCGGCACGCTACCGGCCGATTCATTCGGCAGCTCAACGCCGGTGGTATTGCCCAACCCAAACTTCTTGAGGTACTCGGCGTACTTTTCCTGGCCCAATTTATCGGCGATCATCAAGGTGCCGACGTTGGAGGATTTACCAAAGATGCCGGTGGTCGTATACGGCTCGGTGCCGTGCTCCCATGCATCGTTGACCGTCACGCCCGCCATATCGATGGAGCCGGGGACCTGATGCACCTCATCCGGGGTGGTCACACCCTCCTGCAGTGCAGCAGCCGCGGTAACCACCTTGGCTACAGAACCCGGCTCATAAGGATGGGAGACGCTGCGGTTTTCAAAGTCCTTGCCTTCATCGAGCTGATCCTCAACATTCTTATTGGGATCCACGGTATCGGTATTGGCCATGGCAAGCACCTGGCCGGTGGCAGCATCGAGGACCACTGCTTCCGCACCAGAAGCCTTGGAGTTGGCCTTAGCCTTCTCCAACTTTTGCTGAACGTAAGTCTGCAGGTCCAGATCCAAAGTGAGGGTGACGTCGCGACCATCAACGGTATCCACGACGTCGCGCAGCGTGCCTGGAATTACCTGGCCATCCGCGGATACGTCCTCGGTGGACTGGCCGTCAATGCCGGTAAGTTCCGTATCGCGCGCGGCCTCGAAACCGAACTGTCCATGGCCATCCATCGACACCTTGCCCACAACGTTTTCACCAATGGCACCGTTGGGATATTGGCGGATGTCTTGGCGGTCCGCTGCCACTCCGTGGTACTTATTGGCGATCTCTACGGCAACATCCGGATCGACATTGCGCACCAGTACCTCATACTGGGTATCGGCTTTGAGCTTATTGAGGATGTCGTCCTTATCCACCTTGGAGGTCGAGGCGCCGGAATCCTCAATCAGCTTCGGGATTCCCTCAGACATGTCCTTGAGGGTCTCCTCCATCTTCTTGGTGAGGAAGCTATCCAGCTTTTTATCATCCATGCCCTCGGTCGAGCCATCTTTTTGGGCCTCGATCTCGGCCTTGTCTTTTAGCTCATCGCGCAGGCGGGTCGGCGAGACGGTCAAGGAACGAGACTTCATCGTGTAGGCCAAGCGCTGGCCATCGCGGTCTAAGATCTCTCCCCTCCGGGCCGGCTCAATATAGACGCGCTCACGCTGGGTGACGGCTTTGGCGGAAAGATCCGGGCCCCACACAAGCTGCACCCACGCCAAGCGGCCAGCGAGGACGACCATCGCCACGAGCACCACGGATACGATGATGCGCAGGCGTTTGCGCATCATTTTCTTTTGCGGCACCGCGGAGCTGGCAGAGCGGCGCGGGCGGCGCCTAGCCTTACTTGGCGTAGTCACAGTCCAGTGTCACCTTCCCTATTTCCGCCACAATTTCTTGCGTGTATTGATTGTGCCCTACAAAAGTGAGAATGCCCGCGCCACCACGCGCGAGCATCATCTTTTTCACCGATTATTCTTCCCTAGCTACTCGGCGCGGCTGGCATACGGCGCACGGGCCGGAAGGTTGGGTCGCGCATTGTTCTGGGCGGCATCAGCTTCGCCGGCCTCACGATCGGAATTACGGTCGGCATCGCCACCATTGCTGGTGCGCTGCTGTCCCTGTGGCACGGCATTGAGGGAATCCGACATCCCCTCCGTATCCTTTGGGTCGCTGGAAGCCTGGCCCGGGCGGATTGGTTCACCGTTGACATCAATGAGCTTTTCGGTATCCGGGGTGCCTTCGCGCTTGTCGACGATCTTTCCATCGCCGCCAACTTCCGCAATACCCGGCTGCTTAGGAATAGCCATTCCCATTTCATCCGCGCGGCGCGCAATATCAGCAGAAGAGCTGAGATTTTCCGCATCGCGGTTGAGGGTCTCAATCTGGTTATCCAGTTGGGAATCCTGCACGGTGAGCTGCTGGATGGCAAAGGTTTGCTTGGTAGACAGACCAGACAGCCACATGGCCAAGGCCACACCGACGATAAGCAGGGTGAGGGAAATGACGCCCAACCGGGTAAGGAGCCCGTTCTTCTTCGTTTGCGGCTGCAGCTGGCGTCCGCGGAAGCTCACTACTTGCTTCGAACCTAGGCGCTTCGTGCTGCGGTGCGGCACGCGAGTGCGGCTCGGAGCACGCTTAGTGCTGGGACGCTCGCGCAGCGCCGTCGGGGCTCCGGTATCGATTCCGGTGGTGAAGTCTCGGCTGGCGCCCATGGTGCGAGTGGCCTCTCTGTCGCGGCTGTCAGTCTTTAGGTGGTTGCGGCGTGGGATGGTGCTCATTGCCTGCCTCCCGGCGGTAGAAATTCTGGCATTCCCTCGAGCCTTTCGATGGCACGAACACGCACCGACGCGGCTCGCGAATTTTCCGTAACTTCCTCTTCAGAGGCCTTTTCCGCCCCGCGCGTAACGATCTTGAACTTCGGCGCGGTGCCCGGCAGATCCATCGGCAATCCAGCCGGCGTCTTGGAAGTGGTCAGTTCTTTGAAAGCTGCTTTAACGATGCGGTCTTCCAAAGATTGATAGCTCATGAATACGGCACGGCCACCTTCCGAAAGTGCCTGGGTTATGACCGGCAGGACATTTTCGATAGCCTCCAACTCGCGATTGACCTCAACCCGCAGCGCCTGGAAGGTGCGCTTGGCGGGGTGCCCTCCGGTACGGCGGGTCGCAGCGGGAATGACATCATATAGCAGCTCAACGAGCCGCGCGGAGTTCTCGAAAGGCTCCTTGTCGCGCTCTTTCAACACGGCGGAGGCAATTTTTCCCGCGAAACGCTCATCACCGTAGGTTTTGAGGACGCGAGCCAAGTCACCGTGCGAATAGGTATTGAGTACATCCGCCGCAGTGATCCCCTGCGAAGGATCCATGCGCATATCTAGCGGCGCATCCGCTTTATAAGCGAATCCGCGGTCAGCTTGGTCTAGCTGCATCGAGGAAACACCAAGGTCAAAGAGCGCGCCGGCAATGCCTACGGTGCGGGCCGAATCAAAGATATCGCCCTCCCCTTCCGCGATGGCGCTGCCCAGCTCATCGAATCGTGCATTAACGCCGACGAAGCGATCGCCGTAGGGCGCAAGACGTTCGGATGCATTGCGCAACGCCTGCTTATCGCGGTCAACGCCAATGACTCGAGCTTTGGGGAAAGATTCCAGGAAGTAGCGGGTATGGCCGCCGGCACCCAAGGTGGCGTCGACAAGCACTGCCTTATCCCCCGCCGCTTCTACCTGGGGGCGCAGGAGATCGGACATGCGCTCGCGCATGACTGGCACGTGGCCGTGGTTATCCGACACGTCATAATTTAGGTCTTTGGTAGCCATGTCTCCCCGCAACCCCCTTTCTCAAATTTCCTGACTTCCAGTGGTGGAAAGCATGCGAGTGCGTATAGGGCCCTGTCCGAGGCAGGTTTCTGATATCGGGGAAGTACACCAGAATCATCCGCCTCGGACAGAGTCCTTACACGCACTCTTGTGCAGGCTTAGAGCAAGCCCGCCAGTACGTCATCGGCATCTGCTGCCGAATAAGCATCTTCAGTTTGCGACTGGTACTCAGCCCACGCGGCTGCGTCCCAAATTTCGAGAAAGTCCACAGAGCCAACCACAACGCACTCCTTAGACAAGTTCGCATATTCCCGATGCCCCGCGGACAACGTAATGCGCCCATGCCCGTCCGGCCGCTGTTCGTCCGCACTTGCTGCCAAGTTACGGATGAAAGCACGTGCTTCTGGGTTGGTTCGAGAAACTGCCGCAGCCTTCCGCGCGCGTGCCGCAAATTCCTCCCGCGGGTACACGGCCAGCGAGTGGTCCTGCCCCTTGGTGACCATGAGGCCACCCGCGAGTTCATCGCGAAACTTTGCCGGAAGCGTAAGACGTCCCTTGTCATCGAGCTTCGGAGTGTAGGTTCCGAGAAACATCCCGGCGTCCACCTTCCTTACTCGAAAACTCCGGATTCTCTTACTTCAGAATCGAGGCCCTTAAGCCCCTCTTTCCTCCGCTGCGCCCCACTCTACCCCACTTTCCCCCACCTAACCCACTTAAAGCGGCGTGTCCCTCAGATAGCTCTCGATTACGTGCAGCTAGATAATGGTTTTTCCAGTGGGAAGAAATCCCGCGAAAGGCCTTGACAGCTCACTACAATCACCCCACTCACCCCACCCGTAACACCAATATAATGCGCCCCACTCCACCCACCGACCCCATATGCTGTGTTATCGAGGACTTTTACCTAAGCCCATGGGGCAACTACCCCACGATTGCCCACCCAGCGCCTCATCCGTGGGGCAAAGTGGGGAATTTTGGCGAGATACAAAAGTGCCCCGGTTGACCCTCACTGGGTCAACCGGGGCGAACTAAATTAAAAAGCGCTAACGCTCCTCAAAGCGGCGACGGAAGTTTTCCTCCAACTTGCCACTGACTCCACCACTGCGGGACGCGGATTTCTTTGCACGAGCGCTGGAATAATGGCCCTGGGCGGAATGCCCAGATCCATCTCCGCGCAGCATCCACACACCTGCGGCAAACATCACCAAAAAGCCCGCGATAGAAAGCACGATAAACCACAGGCTTTGCTGCGCGAGAGCAACACCGCCGACAAGCATGCAAAGGCCAACGACAACGAGCGCTACACCTCGGAGGGTTACCGCACCGCCGGATCCGCCGAACGACGTAGGCTCAGAAACGGAAGCGCCAAACTTAGGATCGTCAGCAAGTAACGATTCCTCAATTTCACGGAGCGTACGCTGCTCCTGCTCAGAAAGGGACACTGTTCCTCCAACTAGGGATTGAGCTTCGGGCGGTAATGGTTCTACCTATACTAACGCCCAGAATAATCAGTATGTTCCCCAAAAGGTAGTGAGCGCCCCCACGGAGTGACTACGCAGCAAAAGCGCCGAAAGTAGTCCCTGTCTCACTTTCATCCAAAAATTGTGCGGCATGCTGCATGAGACCATAAACATATTCCTCGCTCGGCGCTTCATCCAGCCCCGAAGACACGCGCGCACGAGTCCGCGAATATCCCTTAAAGGATTCAGCCCACCGTTTGCCTTCCACACCGACGAGCGCTAACCGATCCCATGCACTGGAGGGAAGGCGGCGGCGCCGAGCCACGACAGATGCAGCTACTCGTGCGCCAGCAGTACGTAAAGCCGATTGGTACGCCACCTCTAAAGCTTGATCGAATCGTCCCTCAGCCGCATAACCGCGCGCAGCGTCTAATAATTCTCGCGCCTGGAAGAGAAAACGTGCCCGCTTGCCACCTTCTCGCCCAAGAGAATGGGTACGCGTTGCCGAAATAATCTGTGCCATTGCCTCTGTCCTTAACTAAATAAATAACGTCGTTGAACTGCCCCTGACCCTAAGCAAGCCGCTAGACATTTCACCCCCGAGCATAGTTCACCTGTTCGATTTAAGCAACGTTAATAGCTGGCCACACGCTTTTTCCAGCCTTCTTGTTCGATTTACTTTTGTGAATTTCGAAGAACATAGCGAGCCCTGCTTTCCCTCCGCCACAGACTTCTGGTGTCATAGGAAGAGTGAGCTTTGAAATTCGCCGCCTAACCCCGCCAGAATTCTCCCTGCTAGCCCCACAGTTGGTTGAGATTTACATCGAGGCAATGCACTACAATCCCGCAATCTTGCATAGCCGCATTTCAAGCTGGCGAAATGACGTGACCCGCCCCGGATTCGGCGCGCAGATTGTCACCCATGAAAATGGCATCGTCGGCGTGGCCTATGGGTTCTTAGGCTCCCCAGATAGCTGGTGGGACGCTGAACTTCGCCGCGGGCTCCGCCTACAAGGCGGGCCCACCGAAGAGCAGTGGGACATTGTGCGCAACTACTTTGAGCTGGCTGAGATCCACGTCTTGCCGCAGTACCAGGGGCACGGCCTAGGCAGAAAGCTTTTGGAAGGATTGCTGTGGAATGCCCCGGCGCGCTATGCGCTGTTGTCCACACCCGAGGTGCCGAACGAGGATAACGGTGCCTTCCGTCTTTATAGAGCCGTCGGCTTCTTCGATGTCCTCCGTGATCATCTCTACCCCGCCGATGCTCGCCCCTTTGCCATATTGGGCGCAAGCCTGCCGCTGTAAACCTCTGTTATTTCTTGCGCAGCCTAGCCGGTATCGTGTGGGGTGTGACTATGCAGAATATTCCTGAGCTTGCGGACATCCCCGGTGCGGTGCGCGAGGAACTCGCCACCTTTCTCGATCAACGCCGAGAGCAGGTGGCCGAAATCGGCGCCCCTGTGACCAAGGCCGTGAGCTTTTTGGAATCCTTCGTGCTTGACGGTGGCAAGCGAGTACGACCTACCTATGCCTGGGCGGGCTACCTCGCCGCAGGTCGAGGAGAAGAAGATCCCGCGGCCATGCTCCGCGCGGCCGCCTCTTTGGAATTTATCCAGGCCTGCGCCCTTATCCACGATGACATTATCGATGCTTCCAATACCCGTCGCGGCAATCCTACGGTGCACCGGGGCGTCGAAAAGCTGCACCGCGAATCGGAGTACCTAGGGGATCCAGAGTTCTTCGGCACCTCCGTGGCAATCTTGGTAGGCGATTTAGCACTGGTGTATGCAGAGGACATGTTCCAAGATTCCGGCCTGAGTGCGGCCGCTTTGCACCGTGCTCGCGGCCCCTGGCGCGGCATGCGCACTGAGGTTATCGGCGGGCAGCTCTTGGATATCTCTTTGGAGGCGGCAGGTTCCGAATCGGTAGAGCTTGCCAATTCGGTCAACCGTTATAAGACGGCCGCTTATACCATTGAACGCCCGCTGCACTTGGGCGCCGCTATCGCCGGTGCAAGCGAGGAACTTATCGCTGCCTTCCGCGGCTATGGGCACGATATTGGCATTGCCTACCAGTTGCGTGACGATCAGCTGGGTGTTTTTGGCGATCCCGCGGTGACCGGCAAACCTGCCGGTGATGACCTGCGCGAAGGCAAGCGAACCGAACTTCTAGCGCTAGCGCTCCAGCGCGCGGATGAGTCTGATCCACAAGCTGCTGCTACCTTGCGCAAGCTCATTGGCCGCACCTCAGATCCCCAGGAGCTATCGCGCTTGGCCCAGATCATCGCTGATTCGGGCGCACCAGAAGAAATTGAGCGCCGCATCGATTCCCTAACACAATCGGGACTGCAACACCTGCACTCCGCACAGGTAGATCCCGCGGTCACCGAAACCCTAGAGCAGTTGGCTATCAAGGCTACTGCTCGCCGCAAGTAGGTTGTGCCGTGGCAAAGACGTACTCTTTTCCCATTCCGCGCGCGCTGCCGCTAGGGCTATCTGCCTCCTGCATTTTACTGCTCGCGTCCTTCTCTGGCGGTGCCACCCGCAACCGTGGAGGACTCCTCGAAGCATTAAATATCGGCTTCTTGTCCTATGGACACGGGCGCAATCTCGGCCTCGCGCTGTACTGGGTGGGTATTTTCCTCTTAGCCGCAGCGTGGGTGCTAGCTGGGCGCACCATCATTCGCCCGCAGCTCAAAAATCCTCTCCCCGAGGGCGGCTTGCGCGACATCCAGCGCATCCTCATCGCCTGGGTAGCTCCCCTTTTATTAGCCGGGCCATTGGCCTCACGCGATGTGTATTCCTACCTCATGCAAGGTGCTATGGTTCGCGATGGCTTCGACCCGTATACCGAAGGTGCCGCCGTTAACCCCGGACCCTTCCTCCTTGAGGTATCTCAAGATTGGCGCAATACCACCACGCCTTATGGTCCCCTTCACCTGTGGATAGGAGAACTGGTCACCAGCCTGGTAGGCGATAACGTCACTGCAGGCGTGGTGATCTATAAGATTCTTTCTCTGCTCGGGTTTGTTACCATCGCCTGGTCAATCCCCCGCATCGCCCGCAAACTCGGCGCGGATCCTGCGGTAGCACTGTGGCTTGGTGTAGCTAATCCAGTCATTATCTTGCACCTTATCGGCGGCATGCATAATGAGTCACTCATGGTGGGGATCGTGTCTATCGGCCTGCTAGCGGCATTGCATAAGCGCTTCCACGCCGCCCTCATCCTCGTGGGCACGGCCGTGGCTATGAAGGCAACTGCGGTTATTGCGGCACCGTTTATCGTATGGATGATGCTCCACCACTACGCTCCCAAGGGCTCCAGTAAGTGGCGACAACTTGCTGTCTTTGTGCTATCTGGCATCGCCGCAGTGGCAGAAATCATCGCCGCAGTGGCCCTCATCACGTGGGTTTCCGGCACGTCGTGGGGCTGGCTATCGCAGGTAAGCGGCAATTCCAAGGTGATTAACCCGCTGGCAGGTCCCACCTTGGCCACCGATATTATCTTCCCAGCGGTACAAATATTTATGCCGGATGCGTCCTATAACGCCATCCTGGCCGTCCTGCGCAGCATCGCCATGGCTTGCATGCTCATTGGGCTGGTGGCGGTGTGGTGGCTTTGCCGCAAGGACAACCGCGACGCCATTATGGGCACCGCGGCCGCGTACCAAGTTGCCTTTGTTTTCAATGCCGTGACTCTGCCGTGGTACTACGCCTCAATCTTCACCCTGATGGGCACCTTCCGGCCGCCGCTCTGGCTTATCAAATTCACGACCGGCGTGGCCCTGTTTATCGGCGTCTCGTTCTCTGGCGATGGCAATCACCAGCTCTACAACTGGTTCTGGGTCATCGGCATGATTGTGGTGGCATGGTTTGCCACCCAGTGGATCTTTGAAGACGTGCCTAAAAAGCGGCAGCCTGCGCGCGCCGAATAACCTCGCGGGCAAGGTGACCGTGCAGGGCATCGATCGGGCGGCCCGGCAGCGAGTCATCCTCGGTAAAGAGATGCTTGAAGATTTCGTCGTCCTTATAGCCGCCGTCTGTCAACACGGTAATTGCCGCAGTTACGTGCTTGGCAATAACGCCCTTGTCGTTGAAGAAGGCTAGCGGCACGCGCTTTCCTTCTGGGGAATCCCAGGCAATAAACTTTCGGTCCTGCAGCAGGTCATAAGCGCGGGTGATGGGCAGGTCTAGCTTTTCTGCCACCTGCTGCATGCTGAGCAGTTCTTCGTTTGCGAGCAAGGAATCGAGGGATTTTTCTTGGTTAGTCACGTTCTCTACTTTAACGCGGGCTAGATGATCAGCCATACTGGGAAGCATGACTAGGTTGGAAATTGGTGACGTTCTGGAGAACCGTTACCGGATCGATCGCCCCATTGCCCGCGGTGGCATGTCTACCGTCTATCGCTGCGTGGACATGCGGCTGGGGCGAGCGGTCGCGGCCAAGGTCATGGACGAGCGCTATTCCGATGACCCGGTCTTTATCAAGCGTTTTTCTCGCGAGGCTCGCGCCATGGCCCGCCTGCAGCATCCCAATCTCGTAGCTATTCACGATTTTTCCGCTGACGGCGAGCCCATTTATCTCATCATGGAGCTCATCGATGGCGGTACGCTGCGCGAGCTATTGGCTGAGGGTGGCCCCTTTCCAGTGCAGGCGGCCGCCTCTACCCTGCGCAATGTTCTGCGCGGCTTGGAAGAGGTGCATTCAACCGGGCTCATCCACCGCGACATCAAGCCCGATAATGTGCTTATTACCTCCCACCACCGGGTAAAGGTGGGCGATTTTGGGCTGGTGCGTGCCACCAATGCCGAGGCTACCTCGGACATGATTGTGGGCACCGTGTCCTATCTCGCGCCGGAGCAGGTCACAGGCGAAGAAATTACACCGGCCTCGGACGTGTATTCAGCCGGCATTGTCCTCTTCGAGCTTCTTACCGGCACCGTTCCATTCTCGGGGGATACTCCCCTAGCGCATGCCACGGCCCGTTTGGATTCCGACGTCCCCGCGCCGTCCTCGCGGATTTCTGGGGTGCCCAAGCTTGTCGACGCCCTCGTGGCCACCGCCACTGCCCGCGACCCTCGCGAGCGCTTCGCCGACGCCGGAGAATTCCTCGAGGCGCTCGATGATGTTTGCCGAGAGCTCGATCTTCCGGACGTGACCATCCCCGTGCCAAGGAACGCTGCCGCGGCACGCACGGCACAAGCACCCACGGATTTTTCTGGCACTGGAGCCACGGAAATTTTCGAACCCACCCGCAGCATTCCACAGGGTGAAACGGAGCATCTCGACGGTGGCCCGACTGAAGTCATCCCACCGCAGCGCCTTAGCTTTGAGACGAAACTGGATTTGCCGCAGGCCGGGGCCGCTCCAGAACCGGAGCCGCAATCATTGTCACGCCCCCAGGCACAGCCGTATTCCGCGTCCGAGCCCCCACTCAAACCATTTGCGCCGGCAGCTGCCTCTGCGCCTGCACCGGTACCTGCTCCTGCCCCCGAGCAGCCGGTCCAGAGCACGCATGAAGAACCCGCCGAGCGTCCGCTGACCAACCGCAATCCGCTGTCACTAGTGCTGTACTTAGTAGTGGTCGCGATTGCGGTGGGCGCAGTGGCTATCGGCGGGTGGTGGTTCGGCTCCTCGCTCTACGGCACGACGCCGCACCTGTGGATTTAGTTACGTAGCATCTCCGCGATAAGGAAGGAGAGCTCGAGCGACTGCTGCGTATTAAGGCGCGGATCCACGGCCGACTCGTAGCGGCCCGGCAGATCCACGTCGGTAATGTCCTCGGCGCCGCCCAAGCACTCGGTGACGTCTTCACCGGTGAACTCAAGGTGTACGCCACCCGGGTGGGTGCCCAGTTCGCGGTGAACCTCAAAGAAGCCTTGGACCTCATCCACGATCTTGTCAAAGTGGCGAGTCTTGTAGCCATTAGAAGCGGTGAAGGTATTGCCGTGCATCGGATCGGACTGCCATACCACCTTGTGACCGGAGTCTTCCACCGCCTTCACAATGGCAGGCAGAACCGTGCGCACCTTATCGTGGCCCATGCGCGAGATCATGGTCAGGCGCCCCGGCTCGCGATTCGGGTCCAGCCTTTCCGCGTACTCCACGGCCTGCTCCGGGGTGACGCCCGGCCCCAGCTTGATGCCCACTGGGTTACCAATCATCGCCGCAAAGTTCACGTGGAAATCTTCGATGCCACGAGTGCGCTCACCAATCCATACCTGGTGTGCAGAGAGATCGTAGAGCTTGGTATCGCCGTTATTGTCCTGGCCCAAGCGCAGCATGGAGCGCTCGTAGTCCTTCAGCAAAGCCTCGTGCGAGCAGTAGATATCGGCTGAACGCAGGGTGTCATCGTGCACGCCGCAGGCATTCATGAAGTTCAAACCGTTTTCGATCTCCCGGGCCAAGTCCTGGTAGCGGGCACCAGCGCGGGACTTGCGCACGAACTCGCGGTTCCACTCATGCAGGCGGTAAAGATCCGCAGTGCCGGAAGAGGTCAAAGAACGCACGAGGTTCATTGCCGCCGAAGAGTTCGCGTAAGCGCGGATCATCCGGGCTGGGTCGTGGCGACGAGCCTCATCGGTCGGCTCCACGCCATTGACAATGTCACCGCGGTAGTTCAGCAAACCATTGGAATCCGTATCAGAGGAACGCGGCTTGGCGTACTGGCCAGCGATGCGGCCGAGCTTAACCACGGGAACGGAAGCGCCGTAGGTCAATACCACGGCCATCTGCAGCAGCGTTTTCACATTGCCACGGATATGCGGCTCAGTATTGGACTCAAAGGTTTCCGCGCAATCGCCGCCCTGCAGCAAAAATGCGTTACCCAAGGCAACGTCTGCCAGCTTCTTCTTGAGCGCCTCAATCTCGGGCGCAACCACGATGGGCGGCACGGACTCGAGAATCTTGCGCACGTTATCGGCCTGGGAAGTATCCCAGCTGGGCTGCTGCTTTGCGTCACGCTTGATGACGTCCTGGAAGACCTCGTCGATGCCGGAGGGCAATGGCGGGAGATCTGGGAGAACGCCTTGCGGAATATCTACTGTCCAACTCACACTGCTATTTAACCATCAAGCGCCTATCGCGCGTTAGTTAAATTCTAGATATTAATTCTATTGCCTTTAGAGAGCGGAAGAACTTGAGCGCAGGCACGGAACTTGGCGAGGTTATGGCGGGCGTCGACAAGCGCATCGTGATTGCCCTTAGGGACAGCCGGCAGGCTGGGACGCCCCGCAAACTCCCAGTACTGCTTCAGCTCGCGGGTATAGCGGGGCATGCGTTTAGGCAGTCCAGCCATATCGCCCCACAGCTGCGCCAAAACCACATGATCATAAGCGCCCACCCACGCCCACAGCTCTACCGGGGTTGAGCTCTGGGTCAGGAACTCGAAGACCTCCGTGCGAATGGTCGCCAGAGGTTTCCATACTGGGTCCCGCGGGCTAGGCAGCTTGGCCAATACATTGTCTTTGACCCAAGAATTGGCCTTGGCCGGATCAAAATCCGTAGACACGGCGTAGTATTCGCTGCCATTCTCACCGACGATGCCGATGGAGACCAATTCAATGGTTTGTCCATCTTCAATAAATTCGGTGTCATAGAAGTAGCGCACGTCTCCCAAGCCTAGCGCCGCCTAGTCTGCGGCGATAAATTGGCCCCTTAAAGAGACGGTTGTACACTTCTGGCGTGAAGAAATCTTTGTGGTTTACTGCTTTGCCCTTGTGCCTCTCTGTCCTCGTGGCCCTCTGGTGGCTCATTGATATTCCGGAGCTTTTCTCCGGCCATTTTTCCACGTATTACCACATTGACCTGGACGTTTACCGCGAAGGCGGGGCCGGCTTTGGCAGCGACCTCTACGCCAAGGACTATCTCGTCGGCAGCAATCGCGATGTCTCTCTTCCCTTCACCTATCCGCCCTTTGCGGCGCTGCTTTTTGCCCCACTGAGCTGGATTCCCCTCACCGCCGCGAGCATCCTCATATCTGTCGCCTCCTTACTTGCCCTGTGGGTCTGCGTTGCCCTGGTCCTGCGCTCTCTTGGCTGCCCTGGCTGGGCAGGCTGGGCGCTTCTAGCGGCGATGCTTACTGAACCGATTACGGAGACCTTTAGCTTCGGGCAGGTCAACATCCTGCTCACCGCACTCGTCGTGGTCGATATTCTCTGGCTGCGCCCCGGACGCGGCAGGGGCGTGCTTACCGGTATCGCTATGGCGATCAAGCTCACCCCTGCGGTATTCCTTGCCGTATTTTTCGTCCGCCGCGAATGGCGCGCATTTTTCAGCGCCCTGGGTTCCTTTCTGGCAGCAGGGCTCATCGCCTTCGCCTGCAATCCACATAGCTCCATCCAGTACTGGAGCGAAACACTGCGCGATTCCAACCGCATCGGTGGACTTGCCTATAGCTCCAACCAATCTCTGCGCGGTTTGTTTAGCCGCCTAGTCCCCGAACACGCTGAAAAGCTGTGGCTCGTGGCCGTTGTCCTCGTCGTCGCCATCGTGTGGTTTGCCATGGAGCGCCTCTCTCACGGGAACCAGGCGGTACTCATGCTGCTGGCCGCTTCAGTATCGCTCCTGTGCTCGCCAGTGTCATGGTCGCATCACTTCACCTGGTTGGTATTGGCGGGCGTATTGCTAGTGGCGCAGCGCCACTGGGCGCTCGGTGCGCTGACATGGCTGGCGCTTTTGGCCCGCGGTCATTGGCTCGTCCCCCATGCCAATGACCAAGAGCTGGACTGGGCATGGTGGCAGCACATCGTGGGCAATGACTACGCCATCGTTACCGCTCTGCTGGTTCTTTGCTCGCTACCATTGGCTCTACGACGGGCCGGCGCTTATCAATCCGCGGCGGAACCAGCGTCCAACCAAGGATAGGAACCTTCCCGAGGGCCCAAAGCGCTACCGATGCCGCAGCGGAATAGAAGAAACACATTCCGATCCAGAACCAGGTATTTTCCATCGGCCACTGGCCAGCAAGGCTCACCACATAGTCGCGGTGGGCCATGAAGAAGCCGTACCCCAGTGTCATGCCGATTGGGTGGGCCAAGTAAATGGGCAGGGTATGCCGGCCCACGAACTTTACAAAAGTAGACAGCGCCGGAACATGGCTAATAAGTACAGCACCAACGATGCCCGCTGGGGTTTCAAGCGTCTGCTCCGCAAAGCGGATCAGCAAGTCTAGATCGCCTCGGCCAAGAACGTCCCCGCCTGGAAGTGGCCACTGCACCGCTACCTCGCCTTCGACGGCATTCCAGGTTTGCCGAATGGTAAGTCCCGCGATGTAGCTAATGATTGCCGCACCATATGCCCACAGAGAGCCCTTGCGGAAGGTGCCTTTAAAGGGTGCTTCGGCGGCGTCGGCAAACCGCGTAATAGGCCCGCGGAGATAGGCTGCACCGACAAAGATGGGCAAGAACATGATTGCCTTGCCAATAAAGTAGTAATGATGCTGCCACGCTATAAACAGCAGCGGCGCAAAGCTCAGGCCAATACCTGCCCACGCGGGCAACTTGCGTACGGCCCACAAAAATATATTGAAAAAGATAAGCGCGTGAATGAACCACGCCATGGTATGGCCCAGCAGCAAGTTATAGAGCAGATCCGTAAGCTGCAGATACGAATCACCAAATACCCAGTGGTACTCGATGCGCTTAGTCCACAGCTCAACGGTCATCCACACCGAATAGGGCACGAGGAAAAACCACAGGCGGCGGGTAAAGAGCTCGCTGAAAGAATAGCGAAAGATCTTGGTAGAGAAATAGCCGGATACGAGGAAAAACAAGGGAAGGCGAAGGGGATCCAGCCACATGTTTAGGTCAGCCAACCACGTTAGCTCACCTTCCGGAACCACCAGCGTGACGTGCAAGAGCACCACGCCGATAATGGATACGCCTTTAGCGGTATCTGGCCAAGCTAAGCGGGCCTTGGGAATAGTGATTACCTCCCCTTGTATTCAGCGCCGGCGGGGTAACCATGGCCGGCTTTGAGCGAAGCCTTCACATCGGAGGCGTACACATCAACATAAGGCTTATCGCTCAGCTCGGCCAAATTGCGCATCACAAAGTCGGTGAAGGCGCGGATAGTCTCATGCTCGGCCGGATTCATCCCGCGCTCCTTGGCCCACTCATGCGGCCAGATGGGGTCTCCTACCCGCACGCCAACCTTGAAAGGACGGGGAATCCACGAGCCAATGGGATTGGCCTTGCGCGAATTGATCATCGCGATGGGAAATACTGGCTGATTAGTCTCCATGGCGATGCGCGCCATGCCGGTGCGTCCCCTGTACACGCGGCCATCTGGGGAACGAGTTCCTTCCGGATAGATACCGAAGAGATCGCCACGGGACAAAATGCCTTCTGCGGTTTCCACGATGGCGTCGCCAGCGTCCTCGCTATCGCGCTCGATGGGGACCTGGCCTACCGAGGTAAAGAACCACTTTTGCAGGCTACCAACAAGGCCAGGAGTGGTGAAGTATTCTGACTTAGCCGGAAACGTGATCTGGCGCGGGCACACCAAAGGAAAGAAGAAGGAATCCATAACCGCCTGGTGATTCGACACCAAAATCGCAGGGCCCTCAGCGGGGATTTTCTCGATGCCCTCGGTCCACGGGCGATTCCATACTCGCAGGGCGGGTCCGAAGAAGATGTGCTTAAAAGCCCAGTACCACTTGTTTTTCATCGCCAGGTCGTCCTTTGTTAGTTTTAACGGCCGCTGCGGGCCAAATCGGCTACGCCAATCATACCCGCTGCCGACCCTAATTCTGCGGTGGCAACACGTGCGAGGGGGCGATGCCCTGCCCCGACAATGTCCTGTCCCATGGCTTGGGCAGCGCCCTCGAGGTAGAGGTCCGCATCTTGGGATACGCCGCCGCCGAGCACGATGAGCTCCGGATCCAAAACATCAGCAACAATGGATAGGCCCTGGCCCAGCCACCGACTGAAGTCTTCCATCACCGCGACGGCAAGCGGATCTCCGCGCCGCGCGGCCTGGGTAATTTCCTTGCCTGTGGGATCAGCCGGCAGCGAGGTCTCATAGCTTCCACGCAGATCAGCGCAGGTATCCGGCAACGCGGTACCGGAGGCATAGCGTTCCAAGCAGCCGCGCTTACCGCAGGAGCACTGCCGACCATTAGGGACTACCACGATATGCCCAAATTCTGGGGCGGTGCCAAACGCGCCGCGGTAGATGGTGTCATGCGTCATCAGAGTGGCGCCGATACCTGTTCCTACCGCAAAGAAAACCCAATCCTCCGCTCCACGGCCGGCGCCAAAGCACCACTCACCCCACGCGGCGGAATTTGCATCATGCTCCAAACGCACGTGCATACCGAGCTTCTGCGAGAGTGATTCCCGCACATTGGCGTGCCGCCAGGGAAGGTGCGGGGCGAAGCGCACTACCTCGCACGTAGGATCCAAAAATCCCGCCAAGGCGAGGCCAACGGCGTCCACCTCATAGTCAGCGCGCAGCTCATCGACGATGCCCACAATGTCCGCTTCCAGCTGCTCGGCGTCCATGGAAGTAGGAACCGTGCGGCTCGCGAGAATCTCACCCTCCCGAGTGATCACTCCGCCGCGCACGTTGGTGCCACCGACGTCGAAGCCGATAGTCAGATCGGCGGAGTTGTTCTTAAGCATGCATAACAGAATATACCGACAACCGGGTTAGGGTCACATCAAGACATCAGCTGCCGCAATCGCTGCCCCATAATCCGCCACGTCCAATTCTCTTCCACATGGCGACGCCCCGCCTGCCCCATGCGAAGCCTACGTTGCGGGTCGGCCAAAAGAGCTTTCAACGCTTCAGCTAGTTCCGGCACAGAGGCGCCCTTGACGACGACTCCCGTCTCCCCCGTCACCGTCTCTGGTGCACCACCGGAGTCTCCGGCGACAACTGGCAAGCCGCACGCCTGCGCCTCCAAATAGACGATGCCCAAGCCCTCGACGTCTAGCCCTCCGCCACGGGTGCGTGCCGGCATGGCAAAAACATCCGCTGCGTGCAATGCAGCCTCAATGCTTTCCGCTTCCTGAATCACTGCGTCTGGACAGTAGATTTCCGCCAATTGTTCCAAAGCCGCGCGGTAGCGTCCGCGCCCAATAAGTAGGAGCTGTGCATCCGGAAATTCTTCACGCACGAGAGGCATAGCGCGTAGAAGCTGATCCTGCCCCTTGCGTGGAACGAACCGCGAAATGCAAACGATGGTCGGCCCGCTGACTCCGAACTCTGCCTTTGCCGCTGCACGTTGCTCCGGCGTGGCTGGAGAAAGGCCCTCCACACTCACTCCGGAAGGCAGGTGCTCCCAGCACGGCTTCGGTCCAAATGGTCGACGCAACCGACGCAGGGTGTAGTCGGAGATATAGGTAATCACATCAGCATAGTCACCAATACGGCGCAGGCACTGCCGCGCCACGGGCACCATTGACCACCCCACTTCGTGCCCGTGCGTCGTAGCTACTACACGGGTCGCCCCTGCCTCTTTTGCGGCCTTGCCCATCAAAGCAAGGGGCGCGGCTGCACCAAACCAGACAATGTCAATATTTTCTGTGCGGATGATCTCCTGCATCCGACGAACCGTGGCAGGCGTCGGCAACATCACGCGGCGAGACCAGCGGATGACCTTGTAGTCCACCGCGGCATCGAATTCCGCCGGCGATTCCTGGGTAGAGACGAAGACCACGACATCGCGCGGATTTAAGGTTGCTACGAAATCGCGCAGGTAAGACTGAATCCCGCCAATCTTGGGCGGGAAGTCATTAGTTACCAGCAGAACGCGGGCCACTTAGTACCGCGCCGTTCCGGTAATCGGCATGGACTTTAGCGGTACCACCTGAACAGGCACGCCATAGGTAGAGGCATGGACTACCTGGCCATTACCGATGTACATGCCCACGTGAGTTACTCCCGGGTAATAGCCCACGATATCGCCCGGCTGTAGGTCTTCCAACGGTACCGATGTGCCACCTGCAATCTGAGCCTGCGACGTACGCGGAATGGACTTACCAATCTGCTGATACGCCCAGAACATCAATCCAGAACAGTCGAACTGATCGGGTCCAGCCGCACCCCAGCCATATGGGGCGCCCAGCTTCGACAAGGCAGCCGAGGCAGCACCATCAGCTACCTCACCCAGATCCATATCCGGCTTATCAGATCCGCCGAATTGACCTTCCCAGGCCTCGCGCTGCTGTTCATCGAGAGCGTCCACCTGCTTTTCGATGTCCTTTTGCTGCTTTTCCAGCTCCTCCTTCTCCTTGAGAAGCTCCTCGCGCTGCACTTCCAGCGCCTTCTTTTCCTCGCGCACCTTCGCGGCGACGTCGGCAGCCTTATGCTTTTCCTCTTCCGCCGTGGAAGCGGCATTAGCCTTGGCATCGAGGGTGCGCTGGGCCTGTCGGGATAATGCTCCGAGGTAGCCCATGCGCTCTACGGCATCGGAAGGATCTTCTGCAGCCAAAGCTCCAGACACTGCCGAACGGGAATCACCGCGGTAGCGCGACTGTGCGATGCCATTGACACGGTCCTGCTGGGTGGAAACATCCCCCTTCGCATCGTCCGCACGCAGCTGCGCCTCAGCGGCGGCCTGCTCGGATTCAGCAACCTCAGCCTGCTTCTCCTCAAGCTTGACCTCGAGCTCTTTTACCTCTTCGTTCTTGGCAGACACTTTGCGCGCAACTTCTCCTACGCGCTCCACCAAGGCGTCTACATTTTCGGTGGCACTCTCCTGTTGTGGAACGGCCTCCTGCGCAACAACCTGCGAAATCCCAGAAACCGACGTAACAGCAAGAGCCGCTGCAAGTGCAGCTGCAGGAAGTACTCGTTTAGACACGTAAGGACCCTTAGACTAAGAAAATTTTAAAAATCGTACTAACTATAGCGGGTTTTACCCCCTGATG
Organism: Corynebacterium sp. UMB0012; assembly: GCF_030216265.1. Lineage (NCBI taxonomy): Bacteria > Bacillati > Actinomycetota > Actinomycetes > Mycobacteriales > Corynebacteriaceae > Corynebacterium > Corynebacterium sp. UMB0012. The sequence goes on along the minus strand of NZ_JASOKQ010000007.1, from coordinate 30,649 downwards.
CACGACAAAGCCCTCCCCGCGAAGGGGAGGGCAAGATCCGCCGCTTCTTAGAAGCGAACTGCGGAGTGAATCGGCATGTAGTTCAGGTCGCGCTCCTGAACCGGCACGCCGGAGTTAAGGGCGTCGATGATGGTGCCGTGGCCGGTGTAGATACCAACGTGGGAAGCGCCACCGTAGTAAGCGATGATGTCACCCGGCTGCAGCTGATCCAGGGATACCGGGGTACCGGCGGCAGCCTGTGCCTGAGAGGTACGCGGGATCTCCTTGCCAGCCTGAGCGTATGCCCAGCTGGTCAGACCGGAGCAGTCGAAAGCGTTCGGGCCAGCGGCGCCGTATACGTACGGAGAACCGATGACGGAGCGGGCTGCTGCCAGTGCCTTCTGGCCAACGGTCTGCTGTGCCGGAGCGGCCTGCTTGTGGCCAGCTGCTGCGTAGTTGGTGTTCTGCTGGTTAGAAACCTGACCCAGGGACGGAACGTAGCGGTCAATGTTCGGCACCTGGTCAATGTTCGGGACGTTTTCCAGACCTGCTACCTCAAAGCGGTAGTCGGTATTAGGTACGACGACCTCTGCTGCCTGTGCGACGCCCGGTGCGACGACTGCTGCGGTTGCAGCCAGTGCTGCAGTAGATGCGATGCGACGGGTGTTCTTAATGCCCTGACGACGGTGCTGTGCCATGAGTAAAACTCCAAATCTTCCTGCGCGCCTACTTCCCTAATAAAGGAAGCTCTGACCCTGGGGGACTAGCGTTCGTTGGGAATCCGTTCCTTTAGGATTTCCTCCACTCGGCCCCTCAGTAGGAAGGGCCAGATGCGGCGCTGTAATTCTTCTGTTTAGATTGAGCACCTTTTCGGGCGGTAACTCAATGTCTCGAATAGGTTACGAAATCATTACAAGCAATGTCCATTCGCGACACCAAAGTAACGTTTGTTATCGCTTCGTTACCTTCCGTTGACCTTGCCGAGATTTAACCTCCATATGGATGCTAGCACCCGCCAGAATCCACCGCCTCGAGACCATAAGCAGCACAAATGACAGCGGATGCCGGACATCCGACCAAGAAGTGTCCTCACTAAGAGTAAGCTTAACAATTAAGACTTTTCTAATTTGTGACTTTCAACACTACGCCATTTTGACAGTCCCTCCTCCCCCACGATGTCACTCCTTTAACGCACGTCTAGAGCCTCGCTTTCATCACGACGGCGCCCCGCTTTGCCACCCTTCCTTGCGGTCGTTTTAGCTAAACCGCTTCTTGAAGCCCCAAAGGCACTCAAGCGACGAGCGCAGCGTACCTCTAGACAATAAAGCCTTTCGGCATGCACACCCACCTGAGCCCACGCACTAGGCTCCTGAAACTGTAAAGCACGACAAAACCGCAAACTATCGACAATCCGCGCACCAGAACATGTACTAAACCGGCTGCACAACAAGCTTCAGCAGTTCTTCAGATGCTTCTAGATTCATAAATACTCACAGGCACGCAACAGCTCCCCTTCAACAACTCCTGTAGCAGCCAGAAGGATGAGGACTGGGGTCGGAATCTATCTGTACATACGCAAACCGCCCTTGCTCCTTCAGCAGGAGCAAGGGCGGTTCTGTGAGCGCGTTTCGAGTAATCCTCAGGAAAAGCGGCTAAATGCGGCCGTTTTCCTCGTCCTCACGGCGGTTAGCCTCGTTGAGGCGGCGGAACATCTCCGCTTCCTCGTCGTGGTTATCCGAGTGGATTTCGTGCACTCGGTGCATGAGGGCCGAATCATCAGGGCTGAAGGTGCCCTGGGTCTCGGAGTCAGCGAGTCCGAGGTGGTTCAGCTGCTTCGGCACCTGAGCGCCTGCATACTCGAGCGGAACCGGGTGGCCTTCGGCATCAACCGGGCCGAGCGGCTGGTGAACCTCGATGAAGGCACCATTCGGCATCTGCTTGATAACGCCGGTTTCAATACCGTGCTCGAGAACCTCCCGGTCAGAGCGCTGCAAACCAACGCAAATGCGGTAGGTCATGAAGTACGCAATCGGAGGAAGCACGATGAGGCCGATACGACCAACCCAGGTCATAGCGTTCAGCGAAATCTGGAAGAAGTGTGCCACGTGGTCGTTACCACCGGACAGGGTGACCAGCAGGAAGAACACGATGGCAGCAGCGCCGATAGCGGAGCGGGTAGGAACATCGCGCGGACGCTGCAGCAGGTTGTGGTGTGCATCGTCACCGGTGAACTTCTTCTCCAAGAACGGGTACGCCATTAGCAGGACGACCATGAGGCCACACAGCAGAGCTACCCAGAACGCGGAAGGAATGGTGTAGTTGCCAATGTAGAGTTCCCAAGCCGGCATGACACGGGCAACACCATCAGTCCACAGCATGTAAATATCCGGCTGAGAACCAGCGGAAACCTGGGATGGGTTATAAGGTCCAAGTGTCCAGATGGCGTTGATGGTCAGCAGACCAGACATCAGCGCCAGTACGCCAGCAACCATCATGCCCATACCAATAGCCTTGGTGGCGAAGACCGGCATAATGCGGACGCCAACGACGTTGTTCTCCGCACGGCCCGGTCCAGGGAACTGGGTGTGCTTCTGGAACCAAACCATAATCAGGTGGGCTGCAATCAGGCCAAGGATGATGCCCGGAATAACCAGAACGTGCAGGATGTAGAAACGATCCAGCATCAGGTCGGACGGGAAGTCACCGCTAAAGATTGCCCAGTGCAGCCAGGTGCCGATAATCGGCAGACCCAGGATGATGGCGGACATGATTCGCAGACCAACACCGGAAAGCAGGTCATCCGGCAGGGAGTAACCAAGGAAGCCCTCGATCATGCCCAGCAGGATAAGTGCGCAACCGATAATCCAGTTTGCTTCACGCGGACGACGGAACGCGCCAGTGAAGAAGATACGCAGCATGTGCGCAACCATGGACATCATGAACAGCAGAGCTGCCCAGTGGTGCATCTGGCGCACGAACAAGCCACCACGAACTTCAAAAGAGATATCCAGCGCGGTGGCGTATGCGCGGGACATTTCTACACCATTAAGCGGTGCATAGGTGCCGTCGTAAATGACCTTGGTGATGGACGGGTCGAAGAACAGCGCCAGGTAGATACCGGTCAGTACAAGAATGATGAAGCTGTATAGCGCCATCTCACCAAGCATGAAGGACCAGTGGGTCGGAAAGACCTTGTTCAGCTGAGTCCTCAACACGCCGGCGGCGCTATAGCGCTCATCCATGTTGTTGCCCATTTGGGCGAGTTTATTGCTCATTATGACTTACGCTCCCAGAATGCCGGGCCGACAGGCTCAATGAAGTTGCCCTGTGCAACGAGGTAGCCCTCGTCATCCACCGTGATAGGCAGCTGTGGCAGTGCGCGGGCAGCCGGGCCGAAGACCGGCTTACCGTACTGCAAAGCGTCGAACTGCGACTGGTGGCACGGGCACAGGATTCGGTTGGTCTGCGCCTCATACAGAGAGGTCGGGCAACCGATGTGGGTACAGATCTTGGAGTAGGCGTAGTAATCGCCGTGGTGGAAGTCTTCCTGACCTTCGCGCTCGATTGCCTTCTGAGCGTCGTTGTGACGCAGGCGAATCAGCATGACCGCATTGCGGTTGCCGTGAATCGAGTGCATGTGGTGCTCGTAGACATCGCGCTCGGCATCGTACTTGTCGCCATCGTTAACGTCTTCTTCTGCCAGCGGGAAGACGGTCTCCATGCCGCCTGCCGCCAGATCCTCCGGGCGCACACGAACCAAGCGGGTAACACCCTTGGTGCTGTAGTGCTCACCGGTTTCGCCAGAGTGCTTCTCGGCAATAGTACCGGTGTCGCGGGCCAGGTAAAGCTTGACACCTTCATTGTGCAGGGTCCAACCGGAAGTCCACAGGGTGCCGTCGCCGGCATAGTTCATATTGTGGCGAACCTTCCAAGGGTTCTTGATTGCGCCACCAAGCGGAGCAATCACGGTTAGACCGAACAGAACGCCGGCGCCGCCCAGCAGACCCTGAACGGTCTTGCGGCGACCAAGAGTCGAGGTCTTCCAAGAATCGTTCAGAAGGGCGGTCAGGGTACGGCGGTCAACCTCTTCGGAAGGACCATCGTGACGACGCTGAACGGAGATCTCCTCCGGGAGAATCTTCTTAACGTACTGGACGATGGCGATGCCCAAGCCACAAATTGCGAGGGCTGCAGTAATACCTAGCAACGGAGTGTAGAGAGTGTGCCAAATGTGGCCCTCCTCCCCCAGCTGCTTGTACTGCCACGGCCAGAACAGGTAAACGCCAAGGAATCCAAGGCCGCCGATGACGGACAGGAACAACCAGATAGCAACGTTACGTCCAGCGCGCTTTTCTGCTGGGTCGCCTTCGACTGGGAAACGCTCCTTGCGGAACGCAACGGTGACGTCGTCGAGCTCGGTACCAAGAGCAGCGAGTTCATCGTTGCTCATCTTGTCGAGCTCAGCGTTAGTGTAATTCTTCTTCACATTGCTCATGAGCGCGATCCAATCCACATAGCGGCAGCGCACAGGGCGCTAATGCCGATGATCCACATTGCCAGGCCTTCCGCTACTGGGCCGAGACCACCAAGGTCCCAACCTGCTGGGGAAGGAGTTTCCTTTGCAGACTTGAGGTAGGCAATAATGTCCTTCTTCTCGTCTGCGGTCAGCTGGCGGTCAGAGAACTTAGGCATGTTCTGCGGGCCGGTCAGCATAGCCTGGTAGATCTCCTGCTCACTTGCCGGAGCCAGCTCCGGAGCGAACTTACCGGAAGACAGTGCGCCGCCCTGGCCGGTGAAGTTGTGGCAGGATGCGCAGTTCATGCGGAAGAGCTCGGAGCCCTTCGCTATGTCTTCTGCCTGGATTTCGCCGTTATAGTTAGCACCACGCAGCGATTCTTGGGCAACGCTTCCGTCATCGTTGTAGACAATGTCAGCGCCGCCGCCGTTGGCTGCAACATATGCAGCCAACGCCAGAGTCTGCTGCTCAGTGTAGCGGGGAGCCTTACGCTCTGCCTGTGCGTCGTTAGACATCATCGGCATACGGCCGGAGTGCACCTGGAAGTACACGGAACCAGCACCGACACCAACGAGGGACGGACCGCGACCTTCGATGCCCTGCAGATTGGCACCGTGGCAGGTGATACAAGCGGTGTCATAGATGTCCTTACCCTCTTGGACGAGGGCTTGGTCATCTTTTTCCGCCGTGGCGACCTGTGCGTCCGGGGTCAAGGCAGAAGCCAAGACGCCCGCACCGGACAGGCCAATCGCCAAAGCGAAGCCACCGGCAAGGGTGCGCTTCGCCTTGCGGCGACGGCGGGTCTTCTTAGCCGCCGCAGTGGTCTGCTCCACTGCCACGGACTGCGAATTGTTATCCATCATTTTCCTTTAGATAACTCGAACACGGGAGGACTGTTTGGGGATCTTGGCCAGTGCTACTGAACCAAGTAAATAACGGTGAAAACGCCGATCCACACAACGTCAACGAAGTGCCAGTAGTAGGACACTGCCATTGCTGCGGTCGCCTGTGCCGGCGTGAACTTGGACTTAGCAACGCGCGCGAGAATGATTGCAAAAGAAATCAGGCCCGCGGTCACGTGCGCAGCGTGGAAGCCGGTGATGATATAGAACACCGAACCAAAGACGCTGGACTGCACAGTCACACCTGCGTGAATCAACTCGGTCCACTCAAACGCCATGATGCCCAAGAACACAACGCCCAGTACCAGCGTCACGGTGTACCAGAGTCGAAGCTTGTAAACGTCACCCCTTTCTGCGGCAAACACGCCGAACTGCGAGGTCACAGAAGAAGAAATCAGCACTGCCGTAATGAGGAAACCCATGGGCAGGTTGATATGGGCGGTGTGCTCCGCCCAATCGCCTTCCTGACCGTTTGCTCGCGAGGTAAACCACATCGCGAACAGTCCGGCAAAGAACATCAATTCCTGAGACAGGAACACGATGGTGCCCACGCTGACCATATTGGGTCGGTTCAGCGAGGCAGCACGTGGTGCTGTCATACCTTGGTTAGAAACTACGCTCGTCACAGTGGCTATTATGGCTGTTCTGGGCGCTAAAGTCACCTCGATTCCCCCCGCTTTCTCTATTCGTTTTTGATGCTTCATCCAGCGAACGTTCAGCTCGCGAGGGCCAAAAACAATATTCCTCCAAACGGGAACTTTTTACCCCACTTTCCGACGCCCCATTGATGCAGGTGACACCACCAGCTGGGCGCTACCTTGAAATTCCTAAGCACCCCAGACGCCTGCGGCCCACACTTGTCGATGCGCCAATTAGCGCACCCGATCCCAGCCATCCAGAGAGATAAATCACATTCCACGGGCCCCCTAAACGCCCAGCTTTACAACTTTCGAACGACCCCCGCTAAAATCGGCTTCTACGTGCCAGAATGCAGAAGAAGACTAGTCGACAATACGTCACACAGTCAGGTGTCACTCCCCCACCGGCAAAACTTTTCAGAAATCTCGGGAACTTTATGACGCGACAGACGACGCTGGATCGCCAAAGCCCTCCTAGCCATGATGGCTAGGAGGGCGGAGAAGTTTTAGGCAGGGATTCCTTTACATCGAGGAATTAGTGTTTTTCCTTCGGTAGGCCGTACTGCAGGGACAGGCCGGTGCAGGCCGCGATGAGGCAGACAGCGCCGAGGGCAATCAGCCAGAAGTAGAGGAAAATGATTCCCAAGCCGAGGAGACCAATGGCGCCAGTCATAGCCAGCGGCCAGATGGAGCCTGGGGAGAAGAAACCAAGGATACCAGCGGCATCTTCAGTTTCTGCCTCTTCCCAATCCTCTGGCAGGACGTCACTGCGGTCATCAGTGAAGTGAAGGTAAGCACCCAGCATCATGCACAGCAGGAAGGCGAGGAACATGCCGACGATGCCAACCCACTCGGCACCGTAGAGGTAGCCGTCGTCCTTAACGAAGGTGACGCCGAAGATATAGACAATCAGCGAGACAAGAAGGTACGTCGCGATTGAGTAAAAGACTTTCGATGTTGCACGCATTGTGTTGTGTCCTTATCTCTTATGCCGCGGTGTTCACGTAGTTATCGCCCTTAGCGGTGTCACGCTCGCCGGAGAACGGTTGGGTGGTTACCGCGTATGGGTCCTGACCGATTTCTTCCAGAGCTTCCGCGTTGGTGGCTTCTGGGTTGTCCTCGCGGAACTTCAGGTAGGTGTTGAAGTCCTCCGGAGAGACAACGCGGATTTCGAAGTTCATCATCGAGTGGTAAGTACCGCACATTTCGGCACAACGGCCAACGAATGCGCCCTGCTTCTCAATCTTTTCTACCTGGAAGCTGCGCTCCTGAGCGTTTGCCTCGGGGTGTGCGTAGACGTCGCGCTTGAACAAGAACTCCGGTACCCAGAATGCGTGTGACACGTCGCCGGAAGCGAGTCGGAACTCAATCGCAGTATCGGAAGGAAGAACCAGAACCGGAACCTCTTCGGTGGTACCGACGGTCTCAATCTTGTTGTAGTTCAGGTAGGAAAGGTCGCCCATGGACTTGCCGTGGATTGGGTTCGGGTTGTCCACACCCTCAGGGTCGTGAGCAGTCTTCTCTGCCTCAGCCTGACGCTCCTTGTCGGCACCGTCGTAGTTCTCACCATTGACATGGTTCTCGGCGTAACCAAACTTCCAGTTCCACTGGAACGCGGTGACGTCAACGACAACCTTCGGATCCTTATCCAAGGCAGTGACCTTCTGCTGAGTCTGAACGGTGAAGAAGAACAGGCCCATAATGATGAGGATCGGGACGATGGTCAGAACCATCTCCAGCGGAACGTTGTACTGGATCTGGCGCGGGAACTCGCCCTTGCCATCTTTCTTCGCCTTCTTCGCGCTCCAGCGGAAGATTGCGGTGAGGAACAGGCCCCACATAATAAAACCAACGATCCATGCGGCAACCCAGACCCAAATCCAGAAGTTGTACATGGCCTCTGCCTCAGGAGTAATACCCTTCGGCCAACCGAATCCAAGGAGGTTCTCTACAGCAGTTGGCGCCTGAACGTCACAACCTGCCAGAGCGAGTCCACCCAGGGCAAGTGCGCCAGCTACGCCCGCCTTGCGGGCAAAGGTGCGCTTATTACGCTGTCCCACGTGTGTTCTGCCTTTCTGTCCACACAAAACTTCTCGAATACTCACAGAGCACTCTTACCCAATCAGAATAGAGGATAATTGCCAGATTCCCAGCCTGTTTAAAGGCACAAAAGGGCACCTAGTGTGCTCATTTCATATTCTCCTTCTGGTAGGTTACCGCCCCACCTGCACAATGTTCCAACCGCACCCCCAGCATCCATAGGCTTCGTGTGCGCCAATTCACAGGATTCTCGTGGAGCCATCATCCGAAAGTTCGCACCCCTATCGGGGAAGCTAATTCCAAGGCAGTCGGCAGGTTTCCTTAAGCCGTGGCGTGTTCTGGTTTCATGCTCTCTAGCCGTAAAGTGGGTGACTAGCAATAGACGCTTATATATAAGGAGCAATCTTTACATGTGCGGACTTCTTGGCATGCTCGCCGCCACAGGCAACGTAGATAAGTACGTTGATGCACTGGAACGATCCCTGCCCTGCATGCGCCACCGCGGTCCAGACGCGGCCGGCACGTGGCATGACGGCGATGCCGCCTTCGGCTTCAATCGTCTGTCCATTATTGACTTGGAGCATTCCCATCAGCCCCTCCGCTGGGGCCCAGAGGACCAGCCTGACCGCTACGCCATGACCTTTAATGGTGAAATCTACAACTACGTGGAGCTGCGCGAGGAGCTCCAGGGCCTCGGCTACACCTTCCACACCGAAGGCGATGGCGAGCCCATCGTGGTGGGCTACCACCACTGGGGCAAGGACATAGTCAACCACCTGCGCGGTATGTTTGGCATCGTCATCTGGGATACCCACACCAAGACGATGTTTGCTGCTCGTGACCAATTTGGCATCAAGCCGCTGTATTACGCCACTACCGAGGCAGGCACCGTTTTCGCTTCGGAGATGAAGTGCATCCTTGAAATGGCGGACGAGATTGGTCTAGAGCTCAACCTTGACCGACGCGCCATTGAGCACTACGTCGACCTGCAGTACGTCCCGGAGCCAGAATCCCTCCACGCGAATATTCGCCGCGTTGAATCCGGCTGCACTGTCACTCTTCGCCCGGGCGAAGATGTTGTCGCCGAGCGCTACTTCAAGCCCCGCTTCCCTGTACAGCAGGTAAAGCAAGGCGAGGAGCAGCAGCTATTTAACCGCATTGCAGAGGCGCTGGAAGATTCCGTCGCTAAGCACATGCGTGCCGACGTCACCGTGGGTTCCTTCCTATCTGGCGGCATTGACTCCACCGCTATTGCCACACTGGCCAAGCGCCACAACCCAGATCTACTGACCTTTACCACCGGCTTCGAGCGCGAGGGATATTCTGAGGTCGATGTCGCGGCAGAGTCTGCGGAAGCTATTGGTGTGGAGCACATCGTCAAGATTGTATCCCCTGAAGAATATGCCGAGTCCATCCCGAAGATCATGTGGTACCTGGACAATCCGGTGGCTGATCCCTCGCTGGTACCGCTCTACTTTGTGGCGCAGGAGGCCCGCAAACACGTCAAGGTAGTTCTTTCCGGCGAGGGCGCAGACGAGCTCTTTGGCGGCTACACCATTTACAAGGAACCACTGTCCCTCGCCCCATTTGAGAAGATTCCGTCCCCACTGCGTCGCGGTCTGGGCAAGCTCTCGCAGGTTCTGCCCGAGGGCATGAAAGGCAAGTCCCTGCTTAATCGCGGCTCGATGACGATGGAAGAGCGCTACTACGGCAACGCTCGTTCCTTCAACTTTGAGCAGATGCAGCGCGTTATCCCGTGGGCAAAGCGCGAATGGGACCACCGTGAGGTTACCGCCCCCATCTACGCCCAGTCCGAGAACTTTGATCCGGTTGCCCGCATGCAGCACTTGGATCTATTCACTTGGATGCGCGGTGACATCCTGGTCAAGGCCGATAAGATCAATATGGCCAACTCGCTGGAGCTGCGCGTGCCCTTCTTGGACAAGGAAGTCTTCAAGGTTGCCGAGTCCATCCCTTATGACCTGAAGATCTCGCACGGCACCACCAAATACGCCCTGCGCAAGGCCATGGAACAGATCGTGCCGGCGCATGTTCTACACCGCAAGAAGCTGGGTTTCCCAGTGCCGATGCGCCACTGGCTGGCCGGCGATGAGCTTTATGGCTGGGCCCAGGACACCATCAATGAATCCCAGACCGAGGACATCTTCAATAAGAAGGAAGTTCTCGAGATGCTCAAGGAGCACCGCGACGGCGTTTCCGATCACTCCCGCCGCTTGTGGACCGTGCTGTCCTTTATGATCTGGCACGGCATCTTTGTGGAAAAGCGCATCGATCCGCAGATCGAGCAGCGCGACTACCCAGTCAAGCTCTAAGAGCCTTCCACACATACAAAGAGGGTGGGTGCCAGTGGCACCCACCCTCTTTTCTGTCCTTCTATTTAGTTGAAGGAATCGCCACAAGCGCAAGAGCCGGTGGCATTCGGGTTATCAATGGTGAAACCCTGGGACTCGATGGTGTCAGCGAAGTCAATCTTGGCACCGGTCAGGTAGGGAACGGACATCTTGTCCACAACGAGGTTTACGCCGCCTACCTGGTCAACCTTGTCACCATCCAAGGTGCGGTCATCAAAGTAGAGCTGGTAGCGCAGGCCAGCGCAGCCACCAGGCTGGACGGCAATGCGCAGAGAGAGATCGTCGCGGCCTTCCTGATCAAGCAGCGCCTTTGCCTTTGCGGCTGCTGCTTCAGTCAGAATGACGCCGGTTGCGGAAGCTGGAGCGGTCATCACTTCTCCTCAATAAGTATTGGATTCGTTGCCACTACCCTACCCGGTTAGTTCAGGTGGGAAAAGGTAGCCCATACCTACAACACCATCTGGGCCGGGCCTATTCCCCTATTCACACCTAAACCTTGTAGTGTGAGGAGCGTGAAACTCCCGTGGCAAAAAGATGACAAGACCTCCACTGAACCCGCCCCTGTACAGGACAAAGCTCAGGCCAAAGTTCAGGAAGAGCCCCAGCGCAAGGGCTACACCCCACCGAAGGGTCGTCCTACGCCAAAGCGCGCAGAGCAAGAGATTGCGCGCGGCGTAAAGCGTGATCCCAATGGCATGTCCGATGCGCAGCGCTACCAGCACCGCAAGGACATGAAGAAGTCCATGAGCAAGGACGAGTGGAAGGAATATAAGAAGAAGGAGCGCCAAGAGCGCCAGCAGGCCAACCGCGAGCAGCAGGCCCGCATGGCAGAAGGCGATCCGCGCTTCCTCCCCGCCCGCGACCAGGGTGAAGTGCGCGCCTATGTGCGCGATTGGGTGGATGCCCGCCGCAGCCTGAGCAACTGGGTCATGCCGATGGCCTTGGTGCTCATCGTGGTCATGTTCTTGACCTACGCGGTACCCAGCATTGCAACAATCATCAACGCGGTAGCGATGGTTATCCTCGTAATCTTCGCCATCGAGGGCGTCATTTTGGCCCGCCGCTGCAATAATGCCGTGCGCGCCAAGTTCCCTGGCACCACCGAAGCCGGCTTTAGTCTTGGTTTTTATGCGTATTCTCGCGCCAGCCAGCCGCGCAAGTGGCGCATCCCGCGCCCCCGCGTGGAGCTCGGCGCTGACGTTTAGGGGGACTACTCATGGCCATTCCGCAGCCCGATAAGCAGGCACATACCGCACAGGACGCGCAGCTCGCCCCTTGGGGGCGCCTGACCGACGCCGCTCAATGGCTGGCTGCTTGCCAAGGCGCGGCACCTGCCCATGAGCCGCGGCGCGTGCGGGCCGTGATTTTCGCGGATCAAGAGACCTCGCTTTCGGCCGCTGAGACCGCTGCGCGTCGCGCCGAGGCCGGGCTGAATGTAGTCACCGTGACGGATTATTCCCAAGCCTACAGCCTTGGAGCCGCAACAGCGGATGCGGAAATTGATGCCGGGGCTGACCTACTGATTCCCGGCGGCGAAGAGCTCGCCCGAGTACCGGCCGTGGTAATGGCAACTATGACGCAGACGGAGCCGGTAGTGATCGTCGGCAAGCAGCGCAGCGTGGAAGACTGGAAGCGCGAGGTCTGCGCTATCCGGGACGCTATGTTTCGCGCCCGTAACCTCGAAGGCATGGAGCTGGTTGAATCGTGCCAGTCCACGGTGCTGGCAGCCACGGTGGGGTTCATTGCCCGAGCCGCGGAGCGCCGCACGCCCCTGCTTATCGACGCCCCCTTGACCGCCACCGCCGCGCTCCTTGCCGAGCGCGATAATCCCGGTGTGAAAGACTGGCTCTTCGCCACAACCCTGTCCGCTGCCCCTGCGCATAAGTTGGCACTGGAAAAGCTAGGGCTCCACCCCCTGCTTGAACTGGGAATGGAGCCACAACCTGCACTAGGCGCGCTCGCGGCGCTGCCAATGTTGCTGACCGGAGTGGAGATCGCTGCGGACGCCTAACCGGGGACTACTTCACTAGGGTATGGAGCCAACCGTGGGTATCCTCCACTGCGCCGCGCTGGATACCGGTGAGGCGCTCGCGCAGGGCCATGGTGATCTCCCCCGCTTCATTGCCATTGACCTGGAAGTCGGCAGAGTCTCCCAACACGTGACCCACCGGCGTAATAACCGCGGCAGTGCCACAAGCAAAGGCCTCTGACATAGCGCCGGATTCGGCATCGCGCTGCCACTCTTCGGCAGTAATGCGGCGCTCGGTGACCTTGTAGCCCACATCCTGTGCTACCTGCAATAGGGATTCGCGGGTAATGCCGGGCAGCAAAGAGCCCGATAGTTCTGGTGTAACAATCTCCGCGCTATCACCAGAGCCATACACAAACATCAGGTTCATTCCGCCCATCTCCTCGATGTAGCGGCGCTCAATGGCATCCAACCAGACAACCTGGTCACACCCCTTTTCATCTGCCTGGGCCTGCGCCAAGAGCGAGCCTGCATAGTTGCCCGCAAACTTGGCCGCGCCGGTGCCGCCAGGGGCTGCGCGCACGTAGTCAGTGGATAGCCACACCGAAACCGGCTTGATTCCGCCGCTGAAGTAGGAACCCGCTGGGGAGGCAATGAGCACATAGCGGTAGGAATTGGCGGGGTGAACGCCCAAGGAGACCTCGGTGGAGATCATAAACGGGCGCAGGTACAGCGCTGCTTCCCCGCCGGCTTCTGGTACCCAGTCCTGATCCACCTCAACCAATTGGCGCAGGGACTCAATAAACTCCTCCTGCGGAAGCTCCGGCATAGCCAGGCGCTCAGCGGAGTTGATTAAGCGCTGCGCATTGTGGTCCGGCCGGAAAGTAGCGATAGAATCATCCGGCTGTCGGTAGGCCTTGATGCCCTCAAAGATCGCCTGGCCATAATGGAATACGTTGCTGGCCGGGTCCATACTCATCGGACCGTACGGACGCACCTGAGCATTGTGCCACCCCTTTTCTTCGGTCCAGTCAATGGTGACCATGTGGTCTGTAAAGTGCTTGCCAAAGCCGGGGTTGGCGAGGATATCGCTCAATTCTTCCGCGGACGTGGGGTTATCGGTACGAGTAATCGTGTAATCAAGCATGCCCACAATCTACCCCTTTATCTATAGCGAGGCAGGAATAAGTTCATCGCCGCGCGGTACAGTGGTGGGAAGATTGATAAGCCTTTCCACAAAGGAGGAGACAAATGGCACAGTCCGATCTACCAGCACGCGGCCACTTTCCCCAGGTAAAGCTGGGAAAGAAGGTTCCTAAGAAGGCGGAAGCTCTACTTATCGCCGCTTTCGAGGGCGAAGGCGGCCTAGAGCTGCCAGGCACCGATCTGCTTGGGGGCGCGGCGCTGCGCTCCACTTATGAAGCACTGGTGGCCGTAGGGGCCTCTGGCAAGGCCGGTGAGGTCACGCGCGTGCCGGCCCCATCCAAGGCGGGCGTAGCATCCATCATCGCCGTTGGCTTGGGCGATGCGGAAGAAGTTGACGATGAGACGCTGCGCCGCGCTGCCGGCCAAGCCGCCCGCTCTATCACCAAGGTGGGGGCCGTAGCCACCTCCCTGGGCGATTTTGGAATCACCCCAGTGGTAGAAGGCCTTATCCTCGGCGGCTATAAGTATTCTGGCCTGCGCTCCGAGTCGGCAACGGAGACCACCACCTACACCGTGGTGGCGGAGAAGTCCGCTCAAAAGGAGTTCGACAGCGCCAAAATTACCGCCGAGTCCGTCCTCATCGCCCGCGACCTCGTCAATACCCCTTCCAATCTGCTCTATCCAGAAACCTACGCGGCGTTCCTGTCTGCCCAAGCGGCAGAGGCCGGCCTTGAGGTAGAGGTCTTGGATGAAAAGGCGCTGGAAAAGCAGGGCTTTGGTGGCATCATGGCCGTCGGCCGCGGATCCGCCCGCCCGCCGCGCTTGGTCCGCTTGAGCTGGAAGCCGAAGAAAGCCAAGCGACACGTCGCTTTGGTGGGCAAGGGCATTACCTTTGATACCGGCGGAATTTCCCTGAAGCCGGGCGCCAAGATGTGGGACATGATTTCTGACATGGGCGGTTCCGCTGCAATGGCCGCAGCCATCATCGCCGCAGCAAAGCTGAACCTGAAGGTGGGCATCACCGCTACCCTGCCACTGGCGGAAAACATGCCGGGCAGCGATGCTACCCGCCCGGGTGACGTCATCACCCACTACGGCGGCATTACCTCCGAGGTTCTCAACACTGACGCGGAGGGACGCCTCGTGCTTGCCGACGCCATTGCGCGCGCCAGCGAGGACAACCCCGATTTCCTCATCGAAACCGCGACCTTGACCGGCGCCCAGATGGTCGCCCTGGGTGAGCGCACCGCCGGCGTGATGGGCTCGGAAGAATTCCGCGATCGCATGGCCGAGATCGGCCGCGAGGTGGGCGAGAAGGCTTGGGCCATGCCGCTCCTGGAAGAACACGAAGAATCAGTGAAATCTGCCAGCGCCGATATCCGCAATATCAACGCCAAGCGTGAGGGCGGCATGGAATACGCCGGCACCTACCTCCAGCACTTCGTGGGCGAGGGAATCGAATGGGCCCATATCGATGTGGCTGGCCCTTCCTTCAACACCACGGGCGCTTATGGATACACCCCAAAGATGGGCACCGGCGTGCCCACCCGCACGGTGGTTGCCGCCTTGCGCGAGATTGCTGAATTAAAGTAGCACCACAACAGGCTTAGTGCGTTTAGAATCCTAGAAGCATGAAGCCTGCTTTAATCATCGTTGACGTGCAACATGACTTCTGCCCCGGCGGCGCCTTAGGCACCGAGCGGGGCAACGAGGTCGCTGTAAAAATCGCTACCCTGCAACGGGATTACGAAACCGTCGTAGCCACGCAGGATTGGCACATCGATCCGGGTTCTCACTTTTCTACGGACCCGGATTTTGTCGATTCTTGGCCGGTGCACTGCGTAGCCGAGTCCCACGGGGCAGCCATGCATGAGGCCATCGGGCCGGCGCAAGCCTACTTCCGCAAGGGCGAATACACCGCCGCCTATTCCGGATTCGAGGGCGCTGCGAACGGCACCTTGCTCGCCGACTGGTTGCGCGAGCGCCACATAGACGCCGTGGATATCGTGGGCATTGCCACCGATCACTGCGTGCGTGCCACGGCTGCCGACGCCCTTAAAGAGGGCTTTACCGTCCGAGTACTGCGTGAGTATTGCTCCCCAGTGGACGAAGCACGCGGCGAAGCCGCGTTGCAAGAGTTAGCCGCTGCCGGCGCCACCATCTGCTAAACACATGAAGACGCCTACGGCCCTCGAACCGAATCTGGTCCGAGGGCCGCTGGCGTCTCTCTACAAGGTGTTTCCATGTATCGGCTAATGCAGCCGCCCTCTGGAAACAGGAGGGGTTCTCTCTATCTCTCTCGCATGCGCTCTCTCAAACGCATGAATTAAGTATGGAATGCCGATATTGGATCCGGGTGTCAGGTACCTGAAAGTTTCCTGTTGAATTGTGCCACCAAGGCTCCTACTACCTCACCTCGACAAATACGTCTCCACCCAAATGGCGAAAGCTCTGCGCTATGCGAGACGATTGTTATAGGGTGATCTGCGTCCCCACGGGTGCCCGAGCACGGGCTGAGAGTGCGCTAAAGCTGCGCATAGACCGTTCGAACCTGTTTGGTTAATACCTACGAAGGAAGAGAGGAGCGCTTGCCATGACGGCTGCCCCAGAAAACCACCCTAAGCATTCCTATTCCCCCATTCACCACGACGGTCTAGAAGTTCCAGAGACCGAAATCCAACTGGATGATTCCCCACAAGGCCCCAATGAGCCCTTCCGCGTCTACCGCACGCGTGGGCCAGAATGCGCACCTGAAGTGGGGCTACCGGCCCTGCGCAGCGAGTGGATTAGCGAGCGCGGAGATACCAAAGAGTACGCCGGTCGCGGCCGCGAGCTGGCTGACGATGGACGTGCCGCACAGCGCCGCGGGGCGTCTTCCCAAGAGTGGAAAGGCTCTAAGCGCCCGCCGCTTAAGGCTCAGCCCGGGCGCCGCGTAACTCAAATGCACTACGCTCGCCAAGGAATCATCACCCGCGAAATGGAATTCGTAGCACTGCGTGAGCACTGCGATCCGGAATTCGTTCGCGCTGAGGTAGCTCGCGGCCGCGCCATTATCCCTAATAATGTCAACCACCCCGAGTCTGAGCCCATGATCATTGGGCGAAAATTTCTCACCAAAATCAACGCCAATATTGGTAACTCCGCGGTTACCTCCTCCATCGAGGAAGAAGTGTCCAAACTGCGCTGGGCTACCCAGTGGGGCGCGGACACCGTGATGGATCTTTCCACTGGTGACGATATCCACACCACCCGCGAGTGGATCCTCCGCAATTCCCCAGTTCCCATTGGCACCGTGCCCATTTACCAAGCATTGGAAAAGGTCAATGGCGTGGCAGAGGATCTGACCTGGGAAATCTTCCGCGATACCGTCATCGAGCAATGCGAACAGGGTGTGGACTATATGACCATTCACGCCGGTGTGCTCTTGGCGTATGTACCGCTAGCAAGCAATCGCGTGACCGGCATTGTCAGCCGTGGTGGCTCCATCATGGCGGGATGGTGCCTTGCTCACCACAAAGAGTCATTTCTGTACGAGCACTTCGATGAGCTATGCGAGATTTTCGCTCAATACGATGTTGCATTTTCGCTTGGCGACGGCCTGCGCCCCGGCAGCCTTGCCGATGCTAACGACGCCGCCCAATTTGCAGAGCTAAAGACTATCGGCGAACTTACCCGCCGCGCCTGGGAGTATGACGTCCAAGTCATGGTGGAAGGCCCCGGACACGTGCCTCTCAACATGATTCAAGAAAACAACGAACTCGAACAGGACTGGGCTTCAGATGCCCCCTTCTATACCCTCGGCCCTCTAGTTACCGATATCGCCCCTGGCTATGATCACATCACTTCCGCCATCGGTGCCGCCCATATCGCAATGGGTGGTACAGCCATGTTGTGCTATGTCACGCCGAAGGAGCACTTGGGACTGCCCAACCGCGATGATGTAAAAACTGGCGTCATTACCTATAAGATTGCGGCGCATTCAGCGGACGTGGCCAAGGGACATCCAGGCGCCCGCGCTTGGGACGATGCCATGAGCAAGGCCCGCTTTGAATTTCGCTGGAATGACCAATTTGCGCTCTCCCTCGACCCAGAGACCGCGCAGGCCTATCACGATGAAACGTTGCCTGCTGAGCCAGCAAAGACCGCACACTTTTGTTCCATGTGTGGGCCGAAGTTCTGCTCCATGCGCATTAGCCAAGACATCCGCGAGATGTTCGGCGGGCAAATGGCCGAGCTGGGCATGCCGACGCTGGGCGACCAGGTCCGTGCGGCAGCCCACGGCCCAGCACCACAGGAAGGTATGCAGGAAAAATCCGCCGAATTCCGCCGCAACGGGTCTCAAATTTATTTACGCGAGGATGCTGACCTAGCTTAGCTCTCGCCCTGTATCGGGATTTTCGCCGCGCTCAAATCGGGCGCGGCGTTGCCTTTGTTCTTCCCTTTTGCGCAAGATGCGCTGCCTTTCCATGCGATCGCGCATGCGCTGCGGATAGCCGGTTTCTTCCACGTCATAAATATCGCAGCTCAAAAGTTTGGCCACCGCATCAATTCCTTTCGGCCCGCCAATACGGCGCCGGATAAAATCGCCGTGTTCATCCACAACGACAACGGACATCTCATTGACTACAGTTTCCGGTTCCACAAAGGCCTCTACATATACCTTTCCGGCGGCCCATTGTTGCAGATCCTGCGCGTCTTCCGGGCGGATGGTCTCCCCCGGTCCGCGGGGTGGTCGCAGTGACGATCTGGACTTGTTGCGGCGGAAAGGGTTGAACATAATTCCCTAGCTTACCCGGAAGGAGGGTAGTTACTCACCCCACATCTGCACGAGGGTGAGCATCACGCTGTAAGATTGTCGGGTAGCGATAGAACACTTCCAACTTTCGAGGAGTCTTATAACTCATGGCGAACTCCGTTGAGATGCCCGAGCTGGGCGAATCCGTAACCGAAGGCACCATCACGCAGTGGCTCAAGTCCGTAGGCGACACCGTCGAGGTCGACGAACCATTGCTCGAGGTCTCCACTGACAAGGTCGATACCGAAATCCCCTCCCCCGTAGCCGGCACCATTATTGAAATTAAGGCTGACGAGGATGACACCATCGAGGTCGGCGAGGTCATCGCCATCATCGGTGACGAGGATGAGGCAGGCTCCGCATCCAACGACTCCTCCGCTGACAAGGGCGAGGAAGAGGCAGAAGAAAAGAAGGAAGAGCCAAAGGCTGACTCCTCCAACGGCGGCTCCGGCGACGCAGCCGACGTGGAAATGCCAGAACTCGGCGAATCCGTCACCGAGGGCACCATCACGCAGTGGCTGAAGTCCGTAGGCGACACCGTCGAGGTAGACGAGCCACTGCTCGAGGTCTCCACCGACAAGGTCGACACCGAAATTCCTTCCCCAGTAGCAGGCACCCTGGTAGAAATCCTCGCCGACGAGGACGACACCATCGAGGTCGGCGAAGTCATCGCCCGCATCGGCGACGAAAACGCCACCGCATCCTCCTCCGAGGCCAAGCCAGAGCCACAGGAAGAAAAGAAGGAAGAGCCAAAGGCCGAAGAAAAGGAAGAGCCAAAGGCTGACTCCTCCAACGGCGGCTCCGGTGACGCAGCCGACGTGGAAATGCCAGAACTCGGCGAGTCCGTCACCGAAGGCACCATCACCCAGTGGCTCAAGTCCGTTGGCGACACCGTCGAGGTAGACGAGCCACTGCTCGAGGTCTCCACCGACAAGGTCGACACCGAAATTCCTTCCCCAGTAGCAGGCACCCTGGTAGAAATCCTCGCAGACGAGGACGACACCATCGAGGTCGGCGAAGTCATCGCCCGCATCGGCGACGAAAACGCCACCGCATCCTCCTCCGAGGCCAAGCCAGAGCCACAGGAAGAAAAGAAGGAAGAGCCAAAGGCCGAAGAAAAGGAAGAGAAGAAGCCAGAACCGAAGGCTGAGGAAAAGAAGGAATCCAAGCAGGATTCCTCCCTGAACACCTCTGCCAAGGTCAACAATGGCGACAACGTTCCTTATGTCACCCCACTGGTACGCAAGCTGGCTGAAAAGCACGGCGTAGACCTCAACACCGTTGAGGGCACCGGCGTGGGCGGTCGCATCCGCAAGCAGGACGTGCTCGCCGCTGCTGGCGAGGGCGATGCACCTGCCAAGTCTGGCGCACAGTCCGATAACTCCCCACGCGCACGTTGGTCCACCAAGTCCGTGGATCCGGCCAAGCAGGAGCTCATCGGCACCACCCAGAAGGTCAACCGCATCCGCGAAATCACCGCCGCCAAGATGGTCGAGGCGCTGCAGATTTCCGCGCAGCTTACCCACGTCCAGGAAGTCGACATGACTGCCATCTGGGATATGCGCAAGAAGAACAAGCAGGCGTTCATCGACAAGCACGGTGCCAACCTGTCCTTCCTGCCATTCATCGTGAAGGCTACCGCCGAGGCTCTGGTCTCCCACCCGAACGTCAATGCGTCTTATACCCCAGAGACCAAGGAGATGACCTACCACTCGGACGTCAACATCGCTATCGCCGTTGACACCCCGAAGGGCCTGCTCACCCCGGTTATCCACAAGGCGCAGGACATGACCCTGCCGCAGATCGCTCAGCAGATTGCAGAGCTGGCTGATAAGGCCCGCAATAACAAGCTGAAGCCGAACGATCTCACCGGTGCTACCTTCACCGTGACCAACATCGGTTCCGAGGGCGCCATGCTCGATACCCCGATCTTGGTTCCGCCACAGGCCGGCATCCTGGGCACCGCGGCTATCGAAAAGCGCCCGGTTGTTGTCAACGAGAACGGCCAGGACGCCATCGCCATCCGCCAGATGTGCTACCTGCCATTCACCTACGACCACCAGGTAGTTGACGGTGCGGACGCAGGCCGCTTCATCACCACCATCAAGGATCGCCTGCAGACCGCAGACTTCCAAGCAGACCTCGAAGTCTAAAGGTTCTATCGCCGCTTAAAGCCTCTTAGCCCCACTGCGGGCTAAGAGGCTTTAGCTATGTCTGGGGTGCTAAGTGGGGGTGATGGATCCACAATCACCGGACTAATCCATCCCCTTTTATTCGAGGTGTTGAGGGTGCCTTGCCCCTAAGCCCATGGTGAGCGCACTGGGCGCAGTTCTATACAGTGACGCGCTGCATAAAAGTTTCCAAAGGGGGATCGGTTCACCCATTGCTAAACATATAATTGGGGCGGTTACAGCCATTGTCCCCCATTAAGGAGTCTCACTGACATGGAATTCATCTCCCGCCACCTAGGGCCGGATTCTGCGGAGCAGGCCACCATGCTTGCGAAGGTAGGCTACGACAGCGTGGACGCGCTGGTCGATGCCGCCATTCCGTCAAAGATCCGCGCCGCAGAACTGCCTCAGCTTCCTGAGGCACTCTCGGAAGATGAGGCACAGGCTACATTGCGGGAATACGCCAACCAGAACACCGTGCTGAAGTCCTTCTACGGACAAGGCTTTTCTGACACCCTCACCCCCGCGGTCATCCGCCGCGGTTTATTGGAAGATGCGGGATGGTACACCGCCTATACCCCGTATCAGCCAGAGATCTCCCAGGGTCGTCTTGAAGCGCTGTTGAACTTCCAGACCATGATTGAGTCCCTGACCGGTCTGCCCATCGCCAATGCATCCTTGCTGGATGAGGCCTCCGCCACCGCGGAAGCCGTGGGACTTATGTCCCGCGCGGTAAAGAAGGGTCGCCGCGTGGTGCTGGATTCTCGCCTGCACCCGCAGGTGCTTACCGTGGCCGCGGAGCGCGCCCGCGCGATTGACCTCGAGGTAGAAATCGTAGACCTGCGCGAAGGCCTCGTGGGCGAGGATCTCATCGGCGCAGTAATCGCCTACACCGGTACCGAGGGCGATATCTTTGATCCCTCCACCATCATCGAGGAGCTGCACACCCGCGGCGCTCTGGCTACCGTGGCCACCGACCCGCTTTCGCTGCTCCTGCTGGAGGAACCTGGCTCGCTGGGCGCCGATATTGTGCTCGGTTCTTCCCAGCGCTTTGGCGTTCCGCTCTTCTTCGGCGGCCCGCACGCTGCGTACATGGCAGTCACGGAAAAGCTGAAGCGCCAGATGCCTGGCCGCATCGTAGGCGTGTCCAAGGACGCGGATGGTCGCCCCGCTTACCGCCTAGCGCTGCAGACCCGCGAGCAGCACATTCGCCGTGAACGCGCTACCTCCAATATTTGTACTGCGCAGGCGCTGCTGGCCAATGTCGCCTCCATGTACGCCGTCTACCACGGCCCGCAAGGTCTCAAGTCCATTGCCCAGCGCGTCCACGCGCTCGCTTCCTCCTTTGCGCAGGCCGTTAAGAATGCTGGAAAGCAACTCGTGTCCGAGGACTTCTTCGATACCGTTACCGTCGCCGGCGTAGACGCCGCCACCATCAAGGCTGACCTCCAGAAGGAGGGCTACCTCGTGCGCACCATCGGCGAGGAAAAGGTATCGGTGTCCTTTGGTGAGTCGGCGACCAAGGAGGACGTCGCCAAGCTCGCCCAGGCCTTCGGCGCCAATGCCGTTGAGGCCGACTTTGCTCTGCCGGAGAACCTACAGCGCGGCGAGGAGCCACTGCAGCACGAAATCTTCAATCGCATCCACTCCGAGACCCAGATGCTGCGCTACCTGCGCAAGCTGGCCGATAAGGACCTGGCGCTCGACCGCACCATGATTCCGCTGGGCTCCTGCACGATGAAGCTCAACCCCACCGCCGCCATGGAACCCATCTCCTGGCCGGAGTTTGCGGGCATCCACCCCTACGCACCAGAGGAAACGACCGCCGGCTGGCGCGCATTGGTGGAAGAGATTGAGGGCTGGCTGGCCGAGGTCACCGGCTACGCCAAGGTCTCCATCCAGCCCAATGCCGGCTCCCAGGGCGAGCTGGCGGGTCTATTGGCCATCCGCCGCTACCACGTGGCCAATGGCGATAACGAGCGCGATGTAGTGCTCATCCCAGCTTCCGCGCACGGTACCAATGCGGCTTCGGCAACGCTGGCTAACCTGCGCGTTGTTGTGGTGAAGACCGCGGAGGACGGCTCTATTGACCTTGCGGATTTGGATGAGAAGATTGCCAAGCACGGCAACCACATTGCCGGCATTATGGTGACCTACCCGTCCACCCACGGCGTCTTTGACCCCGAGGTTCGCGACGTATGCGATAAGGTCCACGCAGTGGGCGGCCAGGTCTACATCGACGGTGCGAATATGAACGCGCTGACCGGCTGGGCCCGCCCAGGCCAGTTCGGCGGCGATGTTTCCCACCTCAACCTGCACAAGACCTTTACCATTCCGCATGGCGGTGGTGGCCCGGGCGTGGGTCCAGTTGCCGTGGCCGAGCACCTCATCCCCTTCCTGCCCACCAACGCCGCGGATCCGCAGCTGGATGCCACCACAGCTACCCCGGTAGGCCAGGGCGTGCCGATTACCAATACCAAGTACGGCTCGGCTGGTGTGCTGCCGATTTCCTGGGCGTACCTCGCTATGACCGGTGCGCAGGGACTGGCCCAGGCCTCCGCCCACGCCATTTTGGGCGCGAACTACCTGGCCAAGTCCTTGGAAGATTCCTTCCCTGTGCTCTACACCGGCAACGCTGGCTTGGTGGCGCACGAATGCATCCTGGATCTGCGAGCGCTTACCGACGCCTCCGGGGTCACCGCAGCCGACGTAGCCAAGCGTCTCGTGGACTTTGGTTTCCATGCCCCGACCCTCGCCTTCCCGGTGGCCGGAACCCTCATGGTCGAGCCCACCGAGTCTGAAGACTTGACCGAGCTGGACCGCTTCATCGAGGCTATGCGCACCATTCGCGCCGAGATCCAAGAGATCATCGACGGCGAGGTGTCCTACGAAGGCTCCGTTATCCACCACGCACCATTTACCGCGGAGTCCGTCGGTGCCGATGCGTGGGAGTTCGCCTTCAGCCGCGAAAAGGCAGCGTGGCCCGTGAAATCCCTGCGCCACAGCTACAAGTACTTCCCGCCTGTGCGCCGCATCGACGAGGCCTACGGCGACCGCAACCTGGTCTGTAGCTGCCCACCACCAGAAGCTTTCGACATCGACGATTCTGAGGAGTAACCATGACTGAACTACTCACCTCCCCGCTTCATGCCGAGCACGACAAGCTCGGCGCCACTTTCACGGCCTTCGGCCCGTGGAACATGCCCTTGAAATACCAGAATGAGCTGGATGAGCACCGCGCGGTGCGTAGCACCGCTGGCCTCTTTGACCTTTCCCACATGGGCGAAATCTGGGTCAACGGCTCGGACGCCGGCAAGTTCTTGTCCTATGCCTTCATCTCCAACTTCGAGCCCCTCAAGGTGGGCAAGGCCAAGTACTCCATGATTACCGCTGAAGACGGCGGCATCATCGATGACCTGATTACCTACCGCTTTGAAGAGGACAAATTCCTCGTCGTCCCGAATGCCGGCAACGCCGATACCGTGTGGGACGAGCTCAATAAGCGCGCCGAGGGCTTCGATGTTTCCCTGAAGAACGAGTCCCGTGACGTCGCCATGATCGCCGTCCAGGGCCCTAAGGCCGCAGAAATCCTCGTCCCGCTGGTAGAAGACAATAAGCAGGACGAGGTATATAACCTCGGCTACTACGCTGCCACCATGGGCAAGGTAGCGCGCACCTTCGCCATTATCGCGCGCACCGGCTACACCGGTGAGGATGGCTTCGAGCTCATCGTGTATAACTCCGATGCCCCACAGCTGTGGGAAGAACTGCTCAAGGCCGGCGCGGAATACGACCTCAAGCCGTGCGGTCTTGCCGCCCGCGATTCCCTGCGCCTCGAGGCCGGCATGCCGCTGTACGGCAACGAGCTCTCTCGCGATATCACCCCAGTAGAGGCGGGCATGGCGCGTGCCTTTGCCAAGAAGGAGGCCGATTTCATCGGCGCCGAGGTCATCCGCCAGCGCGCCGCCGAAGGCCCACAGGTGGCTATCACCGGTCTCACCTCCACGCAGCGCCGCGCCGCGCGCGCCGGAGCCGAAGTATTCGTGGGAGACAAGAAGGTCGGAACGGTCACCTCCGGCCAGCCTTCCCCCACCCTGGGACACCCAGTGGCCATCGCGCTGCTGGAAACCAGCGCTGAACTCGAGCCCGGCGCCGAAGTCGAGGTAGAGATCCGCGGCAAGCGCTATCCTTTTGAAGTAACCGCGTTGCCGTTCTACAAGCGCGATAAGTAAACACTTTCTCAACCAGCCCGAAAGGACTACATCACCATGGCTGCCCTTCCACAAGATTTCTCCTACTCCGAAGACCACGAGTGGGTCAACGCCACCGCTGACGCCGTCGCAGGCGCTACCGTGCGCATCGGCATTACCTCCGTCGCTGCCGATCGCCTGGGCGAGGTTGTCTTTGCCGAGCTACCGGAGGTGGGCGATACCGTCACCGCCGGCGAGTCCTGCGGCGAAGTCGAATCCACCAAGTCCGTCTCTGACCTCTACTCCCCTGTCACCGGCACCGTCAAGGCCGTCAACGAGGCCGTGCACGATGACTACGCCGTCATCAACAACGATCCGTTTGGGGAGGGCTGGCTCTTCGAGGTCGAGGTAGATGAGACCGGCGAGCTCATGGATGCCGCCGCCTACGCATCCGCTAACGGCCTAGACTAATTCGGCTCCACGCGGGAGGGTGTGCCACGCGCATCCTCCCGCTTTGCTTTGCCCACCGCACCAGAGGAAACTTTGAGGCTATGACTGCACCACGCGATCCTTTCTTCCCCGCCGAGCGCTCCATCCGCGCCTCCGATAAGCCACTAGAGGTCCGTTTCCTGGGCCGGATGGACTACCAGGAGGCGTGGGATTACCAGGCCGAGGTAGCGGCCGCCCGCGCCAAGGGCGAGCAGGGCGACGTGGTGCTCGTGGTCGAGCATCCCAATATCTATACCGCCGGCAAGCGCACCCAGCCAGAGGATATGCCGGATAATGGCCTGCCCGTTATCACCGTGGACCGCGGCGGGCGCATTACCTGGCATGGCGAGGGCCAGTTGGTCATCTACCCCATTATCAAGCTGGCAGAGCCTGTCGACGTCGTCGACTATGTCCGCCGCTTGGAGGAAGCCACCATCCAGACGGTTCGCCAGATGGGGGTGACCACCGCTGGGCGCATCGACGGCCGCTCGGGTGTTTGGGTACCCTCCACCACCCAGGCCAAGGATCCGGCTGCCCCGAAGCGCGACCGCAAGATTGCCGCGCTGGGCATCCGCATTACCCGCGGGGTGACCATGCACGGCTTGGCGCTCAATTGCTGCAATACGCTGGAATACTACGACCACATCGTGGCCTGCGGCATCGACGACGCCGACGTGACCACTCTGTCCTTAGAACTGGGCCACCAAGTCAGCCTCGAGGACGCCACCCAGCCGCTGTTGCAAGCGCTGGACGACGCCCTCTCGGGCCGCCTCATCGTTGCCGACCACACCTTCGGCTCAGCCCCGGATCCCACGAAGCTGGCCAATGAAAGGGCACGGGAGAGGCGTCGGCAAGCGCGGCACTAGCCCTCGTTCGGGGCTGGCGCGGAATAGGATGTGACCCTGGCGACTTATACCTAGAAGAGCTATTAGCCATCACCACCATCAACCGATAAAGTGAGTTTTTGTGACTGTAAAGCCTGAAGGACGCAAGATGCTCCGCATTGAAAAGAAGAATGCAGAGTCACCCATCGAACAAAAGCCACGCTGGATTCGCAACCAGGTCCGCACCGGCCCGGGCTACGAGGACATGAAGTCCCGCGTGGCCGGCGCCTCCCTGCACACCGTGTGCCAAGAGGCAGGCTGCCCGAATATCCACGAGTGCTGGGAATCCCGCGAGGCTACGTTCCTTATCGGTGGCGATAAGTGCACCCGCCGCTGCGACTTCTGCGATATTGCCACCGGCAAGCCGGAAGAACTCGACCGCGATGAGCCGCGCCGCGTGGCCGAAAATATCCGGGAAATGGACCTTAACTACACCACCATTACCGGAGTTACCCGCGACGATCTCCCGGATGAAGGCGCTTGGCTCTACGCCGAGGTCGTGCGCAAGATTCACGAGCTTAACCCGCATACCGGCGTGGAAAACCTCACCCCGGATTTCTCCGGCAAGCCGGACCTTTTGGAAGAGGTCTTCGAGGCCAAGCCGGAGGTCTTCGCCCATAACCTGGAGACCGTGCCGCGCATCTTTAAACGCATCCGCCCGGCCTTCCGCTACGAGCGCTCCCTGGACGTTATCCGCCAGGCCCACGACTATGGCCTGATTACCAAGTCCAACCTGATTTTGGGCATGGGCGAGACCGAGGATGAGGTCGAGGAAGCATTGCGTGACCTGCGCTCTGCCGGCTGCGATATCATCACCATCACCCAGTACCTGCGCCCCGGCCCGCGCTTCCACCCGATTGAGCGCTGGGTGCGCCCAGAGGAATTCGTCGCCCACTCCAAGCTGGCCAAGGAGCTCGGCTTCGGCGGCGTCATGTCCGGCCCGCTGGTGCGCTCGTCCTACCGCGCCGGCCGCCTCTACGTGCAGGCCATGGAAAAGCGCGGCTTCGAGCTTCCAGAAAACCTCAAGCACCTGGCCGAGACCTCCCAGGGTGCCACCGCCCAAGAGGCCTCCACCCTGCTGGAGAAGTACGGCCCCTCGGAAGAGACTCCAGTGACCACCCGCATGGCCAAGACCCCGGCTAATGCGAATTCGGCGGCGGCCACCATCCGCTAAACCGAACGTTTTCATAACGGCCTGCGCTTTTCGCGTGGGCCGTTTTAACATTTATGCCCGTTGACCTTTAAAGTAGGAGCCATGGCGAAAGATGACAAGGCAGCACTAAAGGCTGCAAAGAAGCAAGAACGCGCGGCCAAGCGCCAGCAGCGTAAGCAAACCTGGTCCCAGATGTGGCAAGCATTCAATATGCAGCGCAAGCAGGATAAGGCGCTTATCCCCATCATGCTGGGTGCCTTCCTGGGCATGGGCTTGCTCTTCTTCCTCATTGGCCTGCTTTTTAGCGGCCAGTGGTTCATGCTCATCCTCGGCTTGGGCATCGGCGCGCTGCTCGCCATGTTCCTCTTTACCCGCCGCCTTGAGCGCGATATGTACAAGCGCGTGGAAGACCAGCCGGGCGCTGCCGGCTGGGCGCTGGAACAGCAGCTGCGCAATACCGTGGGCATCGTGTGGTCCGTAAAGACCGGTGTGGCCGCCACCCGCCAGCAGGATCTTATCCACCGCGTCATCGGCAACGCCGGCGTCATCTTCGTTTGCGAGGGCAATAAGAACCGCGTACGCCCCACCTTGAACCAGCTTAAGAAGCGTGTAGACAAGATCGCCGGCGGCGTTCCCATCTACGAGATCTTCGTGGGGAACGGCGAGGACGAGGTTCCCGTATCCAAGCTGCGCAATAAGGTCATGAAGCTGCCGCGCAACTTCAATAAGAACGAAACCTACGACAACATCCGCCGCATCGAGGCCATGGATTCCATGCCGGGTACCACCCCGGGCATGCCCAAGGGCCCGATGCCCCACCAGGCGCAGAACATGGCCGGCATGAACCGCCGCATGCGCCGCGCCCAGCAGCGCAAGAAGAATAAATAAGCGCCTAAAGCTAATCCCTGCTACACCGTCGACGGCGTAGCAGGGATTTTCTTATGCCCAGAAAAGTCGGGCACCTTAGGAGCGAATGACGATGGTGCCGGTGGCGCGGTCGTGCATGCCGCGTCCATCCGCATCAACCATGGCCGCTGGGAACAGCACACCGGTGAGCACCGTGCGCAGCGCCGCGCGCCATAGGCCCACGCGGGCACCGGGGACGTCGAGTCGCGCCACGCCCATCCCCAGCAGCAGCATGCCGGGGGTGCGGGCAAAGAGCCAGCCACACACAATGCCCATGATGACCCACAGGGCGTAGCCCAAGAAAGCCACACCGCCGAGTTCCGTCGTGAACATGTGGATCAGGTTGGCAATGAGCATGCACACGATCCAATCAATGGCCACGGCGCCGGCACGGCGGCCAACGGGGGCCAGTGATCCCGGCCCGGACTCCGGAAGGCCGAGCTTTTCGCCCGGCCAGCGGCCAGGGCCTTCCATGTCATCGTATTCGCCCGGAATATTCGGCCCGTCGAGCCACGTACGCTTATCTGCCATGCTCACCAATCTAGCGGGCACAAAGTGAGATGTGAAACGAGGGGAATCGCGATGCCAACGGTGGGAACCTAGTAGGCTATAGAGAGACAATTCACCGGTCAACAACGAGGAGACAAACGTGTCTTTCGAGACAGTGCAGGACATCGTCCAATTTATTAAGGACGAGGACGTAAAGTTCGTCGATATCCGCTTTACGGACGTCCCGGGCACCGAGCACCACTTTTCCATCCCAGCAGATGAGTTCACCGTAGAAGATGCCGAAAATGGCCTTGCCTTCGACGGCTCCTCTATCCGCGGATTCACCACCATCGATGAGTCCGATATGACCCTGCTGCCGGATCCAGCCACTGCGCATATCGATCCGTTCCGCACGGCCAAGACCCTGAACATCAAGTTCTTCGTCCACGACCCATTTACCTTTGAGCCTTTCTCCCGCGACCCGCGCAACATCGCGCGCAAGGCGGAAGAGTACCTGCAGTCCACCGGCATTGCCGATACTTGTAACTTTGGTGCTGAGGCCGAGTTCTACCTCTTTGACTCCGTGCGCTTTGGCACCGACGTCCAGCACGGCTTCTACGAGGTGGATTCCGATGAAGGTTGGTGGAACCGCGATAACGAAACCAACTTTGACGGCACCCCGAACACCGGCTACAAGACCCGCCTGAAGGGCGGCTACTTCCCCACCGCGCCGTATGACAAGCACGGTGAGGTGCGCGACGCCATGGTAGAGAACCTGCAAAAGGTTGGCTTCCAAATCGAGCGCTTCCACCACGAGGTCGGTGCCGGCCAGAATGAGATCAACTACCGCTTTAACTCCATGTTGCACGCGGGCGATGACATCCAGACCTTCAAGTACGTGATTAAGCAGACTGCGGCACAGTGGGGCAAGACCGCAACCTTCATGCCCAAGCCGCTGGCTGGCGATAATGGTTCCGGTATGCACGCCCACATGTCCCTGTGGAAGGACGGCAAGCCTCTCTTCCACGACGAGGCTGGCTACGCAGGCCTTTCCGATATCGCCCGCTACTACATCGGTGGCATCCTCCACCACGCTGGTGCCGTTCTTGCGTTCACCAACCCGACGCTGAACTCCTACCACCGCCTGGTGCCGGGCTTCGAGGCCCCGATTAACCTGGTGTACTCCCAGCGCAACCGCTCGGCCGCCATCCGTATCCCGATTACCGGTTCCAACCCGAAGGCCAAGCGCATCGAGTTCCGCGCTCCGGACCCATCCGGCAACCCTTACTTGGGCTTTGCCGCCATGATGATGGCCGGCATCGACGGCGTAAAGAACCGCATTGAGCCGCACGCTCCAGTTGATAAGGACCTCTACGAGCTGCCGCCGGCAGAGGCTGAGTCCATCCCGCAGGCACCGACCTCCCTCGAGGCTTCCCTCAAGGCCCTGCAGGAGGACATGGACTTCCTCACCGAAGGCGATGTCTTCACCGAGGATCTCATCGAGACCTACATCAACTACAAGTACGAAAACGAGATTAACCCGGTCCGCCTGCGTCCTACCCCGCAGGAATTTGAGATGTACTACGACTGCTAGAGCTGCGCTTGCCGACGCCCCCTCTCGCCACCGGCTTTCCGCCTTCCTAGGCTCCCAAATTGCTGAGTGCCGATTGGGGGCTTTGCAGATCCTCTGTGCACTTTGGATTCAGAGGTTTTACACCGACTATTGACAAGCGCCCTTGATTCTTAGCGGTGCCCCACTCCTTGTTAATTGACTACCGCAGCGTTTTCCAAACGCGTGGCCCGTGAACAAAATTTTGCGCAAATGATTACTAAAATTGCGCATTTTGAGCTATACTTTAGTTAATCGATACCCCCTCCAAGCTTCCCATAAGAACAGCTCAATATGAGAGGGGGGCTTTGCTATGCTGAAGCAAGGCGGATTCTAGTGGTCGTGGAAACACTTCTTATGTTTCGGTTGAGTTTATCAGTGCGGCCATTTTCTCGGCTGGT